>NZ_RZSW01000219.1:0-9619 GCF_003997375.1 Mesorhizobium sp. M5C.F.Ca.IN.020.29.1.1
AGCAAGGCTTCTATATCTCTGACCACCGACAAGGGACGCTCGGAATTGATCCGGCGTGCTGAAGCCATCAGCCGCGTGCTGTTAGGCGCGGCATCGATGATAAAATACGGATCGACCGCGATGCAGTGGCCGCCGACGCCCGGGCTCGGCTGCAGAATATTCACGCGGGGATGCCGGTTAGCGAGATCGATCACCTCCCAAACGTTGAGCGACAGATCCTGGCACACTGCCGCAAGCTCGTTGGCGAAGGCGATATTGACGTCGCGGAACGCGTTCTCGGTCAGCTTCACCAGTTCCGCGCTTTCGGCCTGGGTCGTGAACAGGTCGCCGGCAACAAAGGTCGAATAGAGTGCTGCGGTGCGTTCCGACGACTTGCGCGACAGTCCGCCGATCGACCGATCGTTGTTGATCAATTCGGTAAGGACCTTTCCGGGCAACACGCGCTCGGGCGAATAGGCGACCAGGACATCGGCCTCTTCGCCATGCACCAGAGGAAATTTGAGATCGGGCCGCAAATCAGCAAGCAGTCCCGTCATGATGCGCGTCGTGCCGACCGGCGATGTCGATTCCAGCACCACAAGGTTTCCCCGCTTCAGCACGGAGGCGATGCTTCGCGCCGCCGCGAGCACATAGCTCACGTCAGGCTTGTGGTCCTCGGTCATCGGGGTCGGCACTGCGATGACAAACGCGTCCGCCGGCTGCGGCGTACTGAATGCCCTAAGCTTGCCGTTGGCTACAACCTTCTGGATCAAACCATCGAGGTCCGGCTCGACGATGTGGATTTCGCCGCGATTGACCTTCTCGACCACCGCTTCGTTGACGTCGACACCAATGACGTCGAGCCCTCGACTGGCGAAGATGGCACAGGTCGGCAGGCCGATATAGCCCATGCCGATAACGGAAACGGTTTTGATCTCAGCCATGATACAGCAATTCCTCAACGATCCGGTTACCGGCCCGGCCATCGCCATACGGGTTGTGTCGTTCCGCCATGCCGCGATAGGCAGCCTGATCGTCGAGCAGGCTGTTGGCATTGGACAGGATTTTTTGGATATCGGTGCCGACGAGACGGGCGGTACCCGCCGCAATCCCCTCGGGCCGCTCGGTATTCTCTCGCATCACCAGCACCGGCTTGCCGAGCGATGGCGCTTCTTCCTGCACGCCGCCGCTATCGGTCAGCACCAGGTAGCTCTGCTTCTGCAGGAACAGGAACGGCAGATAGTCCTGCGGGTCGACCAGGTGGATATTCGGCACGCCACCCAGTTCTGCGTTGACCACCGAGCGCACGTTGGGATTGGGATGGACCGGATAGACGATCTGCACGTCCTCGCGTATCGCCAACCCCTTCAGCGCCGTGCAGATGCGATGGATGCCGCCGTCGAAATTCTCACGGCGATGGCCGGTGACCAGGATCATTTTCTTGGCGGAATCGAGGAACGGGAAACGGGCGGCAAGCTTGGCGCTCATCGACTTGTCGGCGTCGATCGCGCCGGAAAAATGCAACAGCGTGTCGATCACCGTGTTGCCTGTCACGAAGATGGTGTTCGCAGCCTTTCCTTCGGCGATGAGATTGTCGCGTGCCTGGATGGTCGGCGCGAAATGCCACGTCGCTATGTCGCCGGCAATCTTGCGGTTCAGTTCCTCTGGAAAGGGAGAGTTGATATCGTGGCTGCGCAATCCTGCCTCGATATGGGCTACCGGGACGCGTTTGTAGAAAGCAGCCAGAGCCGCAGTCATCGCCGTGGTCGTGTCGCCTTGCACGAGGACGATATCGGGCTTCGCCTTCTCCAGCACTTCGGCCATGCCCAGCAGCACGCGCGAGGTGACGTCGAACAATGTCTGGCCGGGCTGCATGATGTTGAGGTCGTGATGCACCGGCAGGCCGGTCAGTTCGATGACCTGGTCGACCATCTCGCGATGCTGGCCGGTGATGCATGTCTCGGTAACAAAACCCGGATGGGCAAGCGCGGCACGCACCACCGGAAAGCATTTGAGCGCCTCCGGCCTCGTGCCGAACACGATCAGCAATTTTTGCCTGACCGGCAGTTTTGGATGTGAAAAGACGTTCATTGCTGATCCTGGTCGCCAGAAGGCGTCGCGACCTGCTGATTATTCGCCACAAGAGCTATACTAGCTGCAGAAGCCGCCTTCGTGACCTTAAATCTTAATATATGATTAACAGCCAAGCCCGCGTTCTCCCCGGTAACTCTTATGAAAGCCTAAACCGATAGGTATCCTGGCACAGTAGTCTTGAAAAAGAACATATTCGATTGACTAATATTTTAATTATCGGCCACACCATCGGATCTCGGCGCTGGGAAAATGAGCTCCTGGTACGGTTGAACGCAGCTAGTCACGTGGTATCGAGCTGCCGCGCGCCGACGCCTGCGCCGATCGCACGCGGACTGGATGTTGTGCTGGCGATGGAGAGCCGGCGCTTCGGTCCCTCATTGGCAAGCCGCTCCGAGCCGTTGCCGTCTGGCGGTTCTGGTCCAGCGGATCTCGTAATCGATCTCACCGGCACTGCCGCTCGACGAGGCACGCCTGTCCTGACGCTCGAATTTTGCGGCCACAGCACTTTCCCCGCCGGTGTGGCCGAGATGCTGGCGAGCGGGCGATTGCCCGAACTTGCCGTTCGCCTCGACGGCGTCACAGTCGCCAGGGGGCGACCGATGATCAGCGACCGGCTCTGGCTATCTCGCAGCTGCAACGACCTGCTCGCTGGGGCCATCTCGCTGGTTGCGCAAAGCGTCGCCCGTTTTTCCGCGGGCGAACTTGTGCCAGTAGTCGATAATCCGGCACCGATCCTAAGGAACGGCGGTTTTGTCCGGCATTATCTGCCCTTTTTCTGCAGGGGGTTGGTCGATCGCGCCGTGCAAAAACTCAGACTTGGAAGGCGCCCCTTTTATTGGCAGGTCGCCTATCGGCTGATCGACGGGTCAGGTGTCGCCGAAACCGGGCAACTTGACGGTACGCCGTTCACCGTCCTCCCGGACGATGGCCAGCGATTCTATGCCGATCCATTCGTCCTCGAGCGGGATGGCCGCCACTATCTGTTTGTCGAGGAATTTCCCTACGCTACGGGTCGCGGCGTGATTTCTGTCGCCGAGCTGGGCGAAGATGGCACCTTCGGTGTGCCGAGGGTGGTACTGGAGGAAATGCACCACCTGTCGTATCCGCAAGTGTTCGCTAAGGCCGGCGAGATTTTCATGATTCCGGAAAGTGGGGCGGCGCGCGAGCTTGTGCTCTACCGCGCCGCGCAGTTTCCGGATCGCTGGGTACGCGACACCGTGCTGATGACGGACAAGGATTTCAATGACGCCACGCTGCTCGAATTGGATGGGCGCTTCTGGCTGTTGGGGACGGAGCGGTTCGGTTACGGCAGCGCGTCGGATACGATGACGGTCTATTCCGCACCCTCGCTGCGCGGGCCGTGGGTCGCGCACGCGCTCAATCCCATCGCCGTCGATCACTCGGCCGCTCGGCCCGGCGGCGCCTTTATCCGCCAGGATGACGCCGTAGTTCTGCCGGTGCAAAACGGGTCGAAAGCCTATGGCGGCGGTCTCGGGTTGATGCGGCTGGATAGGCTTGACGATTTCGACGTCCGTTTTGCGCCGCCCCGCCCGATCGGCCCGGGGCCGGCATGGGCCCGCACGGGCATTCACACGCTTAATCGCGCAGGCAACGTCGAGGTTGTGGATAGCACCGGCTGACGCGTCTGGAGCCTGTGCTTATCCGAGCCGATCCGGTTTCGGCTCGGATGCAGCCGCAGCCGACGATGTGGCCTTCGGCCGGTTTCTATACGGCGCGTTTCTATAGGCAAGCAGCAGCACCACGATAATTGCGATCTCCGGCGATTTTGACGAGAGCGCGTTGTTCGACAGCGCAGCAAGCAGGAACGTCATGGTGCCGATCCATGCCGGCAGCGGCGCCGCGCGCAGCAGCCGAAAAATGAACCAGAATACCAGCATGATGAAGAGCACGGCTATGGGCAAGCCGAAGAGCATGATGATGACCACCGGCGCGCTCTCGATGTAGGGCAGATGCAGCTTCTCGTTGACGATCGCCAGCAGGTCGTCCACGTTCATGCCAAACAGGATGTCTTTCCAGCTAACAAGTCCGAACACCTGGTAGATCGTCACCCGAGCCATGAAATTTTCGTCAAAGATCGTGTTGCCGAATCGATTCAGCAGTCCGCCCGAAAACAATATGGCCACCAGCACTGCGCCGGCCGCCAGGGCGAACACCAGCACGACAGACTTGGCCTGCCGCTGATGCTTGAGGGTCAGGCGCGGCCAAGGCACGAACATCAGCAGAATGAGGGTTTCTCCGGCAGCTAGCAACAGGGCGGCGCGAGCGCCTGACGCAGCACAACCGACGAGCAATACGAAGATCGCCAGCACCCGCACCCATATGCGCCAGCGCGTCAGCGGTACGAATCCGATGACAGTGGCGCAGAGCGCGCCTAGGGCCAACGGGTGCGCCGATAGCCCGATTGGCCTGAACTGCAGTTCGTTGAGACCGTAAGGCAGAAATCGATGTTGAGTCACCGCTTCGATCGTGCCCATCACGGCACTGAGGATCACCATTCCAAGCACGACGTCGCCCAACGCCCGCCGTACTTCCGCGTTCAAGGCCAGCATCAACAGGCCTGCGGCGCCCGCCACCAGATAGGTATCGATGATGAACCCTGAGGAGCCCGCACGGCCGGTGATGAACAGATACGGCACCAGCGCGAAAATCAGCGCAGAATAGAGCAGCAAAGCCTTGAAGATTCCAATTTCGTCGCCCTGCAGCAGAAACGGCCGGCTGAAAAGAACGAATGGAAGCAGCAGAAAGATAGCATAGGTGCCGAAATGCAGTTTCTCGTAGAATGAACCACCGTCGGCCGTATAGTCGACGACCATGTTCATAATCTGCGGTGAAACCGTGAAGCGGAGCAGGAACGCCAGCGCAGCGCATAGGAAAAACAGAATCGACAGCGCGTTCTGAAGGCGCGCCTGGCTGGACAGCAATCGTTCCGATGCGGCAGCGGGATAGCTCATGGCCCATCCAAATGGGGGTATTCAAGCGGCATTCTGGCCAACGAGATCCATTCAAGGGACCGCCGAACGGACGCGGCGTGTGACTCGGCAAAATATGCCAACTTGGAAAATGAGATGTTAACGATCTTTCTGTAGTGCTGGCCCGCGTAGCGAATAACAAGAGTTAGCACCATGTCCGCCGCTTCCGGCACAACTCCTCCCTCTGCAGCGGATTCCGATATCAGCGCACTCGAGCGGATCGCCAATGCACGGCGCGCCAGCAGGGCAAGGCTGCAACAGGATGCCCCAGTCATGGCACGCACCTCCGCCCCTGTCACTCCGCACACGCCCGAGCCTGTCCCGACGGTGACGCTCGACAAGATCGGCGATTTCCTTGAGCTCGATTTTCGACGCCTGTTTGTCTGGCTGCGTGCCGGGCTCGTGTTGGCATTGATGCTGGCAGTGGCCGGCGGCGTCATCGGCGCCGCCTATGGGTTGCTGAGCAAACAGCGTTATACCGTTACGACAGAAATCCTCATCAATCCTGCCAATTTGCAGGTTGTGGAAAACGATCTCTACTCGCAACCGGGCCAGGTCGACAGCCAAATACTTAACGCGCGCAGCAAGCAGCGCATCTTGACCTCGGGCAACGTGCTTGCACGGGTAGTGGACGAACTCGGCCTAGCCAGGGATCCGGAGTTTTTCGACCCGGACCAGAGCTCCTCCACGTCTGGTGCTGCAGCGAGTGGCGCCAAGTCCGATCCGAAGCTTATCGCCCAGAAAAGCCTGGCGGAGCGGGTCAGCGTCGCTGCAGATGAAACGTCGTTCGTCACAACCCTCTCGGTATCGGCAGAAACCACCGGCAAGGCGATCCTGATCTCGCAAGCCATAGTGAAGGCTTTCCAGGACGAACTGGCCAAGGCCGAAGCTGCTGGTGCCAGCCGTGCCGCAGCTGCTCTTGAGGGCCGGCTCGGCCAACTCAAGCGCGACTTGCAGGCGGCCGAAGAGAAGGTCGAGAGCTACAGGCGCAGTCACAACCTGTCCTCCAGCAATGGCCAGCTTGTCAGTTCGCAGACGATGACGCAGCTCAATAGTGAAATTGGAGAGGCGCAATCGCGCGTCATCGCAGCGCAGGCAAGTTACGACGCCTTGGTTGCCGCCGGTGTCAATGGAGCCAATCCTGACCCCGCGGTTTCGGCAGCACTCGCAGCACTGCGCGACAAGGCAAATAGCCTGCGGCAGCAAATCGATTCACAATCCATGACCTTTGGTCCGCGCCACCCGACGATTGTCCGGCTTAGGACAGAATTCGAGACCGTCAGTTCTCAACTCAGGGCAGAGTTCGCCCGCACGGTCGGCACCGCAAAAGCCAACCTGGATAAGGCCAACGCCTCATTGGCTTCTCTCAGCGCCAAGATGAACGATCTGAAGAACAATGTTTTCACCGACAGCGAGTCCCAGGTCGCCCTGCGTGAACTTGAACGCGACGCCGCCTCGAGGAGGGCGGTCTATGAAAGCTTCCTGTCTCGCTCGCGCCAAATCACCGAGCGCGAGCAGATCGACACCACGAATGTACAGGTGATTTCCACCGCCGTGCCGCCACCGGGACGCTCGTGGCCGCCCCGCACCCCCCTGATGGCAGGCCTGGGAGCTTTCGCCGGATTTGCGCTAGGCATGCTGCTGGCCATTGCCACGGGCATCGTTCGCGACATGCGCCAGCCGACGAACCGATCAGGCATCGACGTCAGCCGAGCCTGAATCAGGCATGGCGAAGCGCATTGTTTTTCACATTGCCAGTCTCAGGGGCGGCGGCGCCGAGCGTGTCTTCGTCCTCATGGCAAATGAATTGGCATCACGTGGCCACGATGTCACACTTTTTACCTGGAACGCTGAAGGACCCAACGCCGCGCTGCGCTCCCCCGCGGTGCATCTTGTCGATTTCGACCTTCCCATCCGGGGCGAGGGTTACGGCAAGTGGGAGACGCTGAAAGGCATCGTGCGAAGCGCACGTTTGTTCAGCCGCCTTGGTCCGTATGCGGTCTATAGCGCCCCCGAATTTGCCAATCTGGTCGTGGCGCTGGCGCTTCTCTTGGCGCGAAGCCGAGCGCGGTTCTTTCCAAGCTTCCACGCGGCGGCCTCACTGCCTTCCAACAGCCTCGGCGCGAGAATAGCGGTCTGGCTGTCCTCGTTGGTTGCAGCGCGCGCAACCAAAGCCATCGCCGTCTCAGTGGGTGTCGGCCGCGACATTGCGGCCCGCGGCTTTCCCAAATCCAAGGTCGTCGTCATCAACAATCCGCTGCCACCGGCTGCGGCGCTCCAGCAAGATTCCTATACATGGCAGACAAAGCTGGAGGCGATGGGCGATGGCCCGGTCATCGCAACCGCTGGGCGCCTGGTGCCGGTCAAGGATCATCGGACCTTGCTCCAGGCCTTCGCTATCCTGCGCGCCGGCCGCCGCGCTCGGCTTGTAATCTTCGGCGAAGGTCCGCTGGCTGCCGAGTTGCGCACCTATGCCCAGGAATCCGGTACCGCCGCCGATGTGCTCTTTGCCGGCTACGTCAACGATCCCGCGGCCTGTTATGCCGCAGCCGATCTGTTCGTCCTTTCCTCGACGAGCGAGGGCTTCGGCAATGTGCTGGTCGAGGCCATGGCTGCTGGCGTCCCCCTAGTCTCCACAGATGCGCCGCATGGCCCGCGCGAGATTCTCGGTGACGGTCGTTTCGGCGCCTTGGTGCCGGTCGGGGATGCCGCGGCCCTGGCAAAGGCGATGGCTGATATGCTGGACCACCCCACTTCTGTCGCCCTCCTGAAGAGCAGAGCAGCGGATTTCGAAGTTGAAAAGATCGGAGATCTATACGAAGCGCTGCTCTAGCCAGGAACTTCGCTCTGGCGTTCGTTGAGGCAGCCGCTATCGCCATTCGCGTGGTTGGAGCATCGCCGTTGGCCTCCCGGGCAGGATGGGTGTCGGATACATCGGAATCTGATAGCAGCCCATGAAGAGGAGCAGCGGGTCGGTCACCGCGGGATGCGCGGGCGTAGGACCGCATGGCGATCCTTTTTAACGGAGTGTTCGAATGAGACATGTGTGGCGTTGGTTCGGCCCGGTCGACAAGGTGACGATCGCGGATGCGCGTCAGGCCGGGGCGCAAGGCATCGTCACGGCTCTTCACCACGTTCCTCACGGCGCCGTCTGGCTGCCCGCCGAAATCGAAAGACGTCAGTGCGAAGTCGCGTCTTTGCCGGATGGAAGGGCGAGCGATCTGAACTGGGAGATTGTCGAGAGCCTGCCGGTTTCCGAAGCGATCAAGACGCAGGTCGGCGAGTGGCGCAGCCATATTGCCAACTACAAGACATCGTTGGAAAACCTGGCGCGGGCCGGCATTTCGGTCATCTGCTACAATTTCATGCCCGTGCTCGATTGGACCCGCACCGATCTTGCCTGGCGCCTGCCGCATGGTGGCACCACCATGCGCTTCGATCTGATCCACTTCGCCGCCTTCGACATCCATATCCTGAAACGCCAAGGGGCGCTCGGCGATTACACACCGGAGATCGTCTCCGAGGCAGAGCGGCGATACGCGCAGATGGATGACGATGCGCGGAAGATTCTGGCAAGAAGCGTCAATTCCGGTCTGCCCGGCTCGACCGAAGACACGTCTCTCGACGGTCTCGCGGCTCAACTCTCAAGTTACGACCGCATCGGCGCAACAACCCTGCGCCAGCATTTCGTCGATTTCCTGGCGGAGGTCGTGCCTACGGCCGAACGCCTCGGCCTGCGTCTCTGCTGCCACCCCGATGATCCGCCGTTTCCGCTGCTCGGCCTGCCGCGCATCATGTCGACCGAGGCCGACTACAGGTACATTCTGGACGCAGTCGACAGCCCGGCCAACGGAGCGACACTGTGCACGGGATCGCTCGGCGCTAGACCGGACAATGATCTACCCGGCATGATCGAGCGGATGGGTCCGAAAATCCACTTCGCGCATCTGCGCAATGTGCGCAAGGAAGCGGCCGGCACCCCCTGCTCGTTCCACGAGGACGAGCACCTTGCCGGCGACACCGACATGGTGGCGGTGGTCGCCGCGCTGCTCCACGAGGAAGCGCGGCGCAAGACGGAAGGACGCCAGGACGCCGTCATCCCGATGCGCCCCGACCATGGCCAGGATATTCTCGATGACCTGACGCGCGGAGCCCAGCCCGGCTATCCGGCCATCGGTCGGCTCAAGGGATTGGCCGAACTCCGCGGCGTTGAACATGCCATTCGCAGATCGACATCAGCTTAGCTCGCAGCCGGTCGGCCATCAGAGCGTCACGACGGTGCAGAACCTTTGATGGCGGAGCGAGGCGCCCCCTCTGTCCTGCCGGACATCTCCCCACAAGGGGGGGAGATTGGCGGCTTGGCCGCTCCGCTCAATCCTGCAACTTAGACAATTGACGAAAGCCGCGATAACGGACGATCTCCCCCAAGTGGGCATATGCGCTAAGATAGGAGTTGCAGCGGGGAATCGGTTGTGATTCTACGCTGCGATGACTCACGAATCGCTTGTAGATGACGGCTGGGCCGAGACGATTGAGCTTCTCGGTGGTGAAGAGTT
>NZ_RZSW01000021.1:0-26915 GCF_003997375.1 Mesorhizobium sp. M5C.F.Ca.IN.020.29.1.1
AAGCCAAAAGCGTTCAAGAACACCCGAGAGTCAGCTTCCTCTGTGTTGCGTACTCGACATTGTCGGCTATCGGACAATGCCTAACGTGCCTGTTGGCATCGACCGACGCTTGAACCAGAGCGCACCGCCGTTCGCTGCCATGTCGACTGGGCGAACAAGTGGTGACCGGTTTAGCTCCGAACTGTTCGCCTGCTGACGCGCAGGGCGGACCTGTCACTTTTCAAGTGAAGAAATCTCTGTACCCTCCGTTCATGAGCGCACGACCACGAGAGACGGCGCGGCGAATGCGGTCGCGCAGATGATCGCGAGGATCCCTCCAGTCGGCATGGACGCGCCGGTGACCAATCAGCGCTTCGGCGAGCTCGCGATGTGACGCGCCGGCAAGCGAGCCGTCGAGCGCACGAAGAACGAAGGTTAGACGGGGACCGCGTTTTTCCGGCGGAAACAAACGGGCGGGCGGGTGTTGGCCCAGACTTAGAGCATTGAGGCACTCGAGCGCCCTCAGGCGGTGCTTCGAAAGCGTCCCTGGCCAGATCGCCTCGGTATGGAGGCAGGTAGGGTGCAAGATATCGCCGCCAGAGACGGCGAGCTGGAGCGTAACCAAGTTCATTCTGAGCCTCACTGCCTGAGTTCTGCACGGTGTCACCGATCGCGCCGGAGGTGATCCGGCGATTACGGGGTGCGCTCGTTGTCGGATTCTCGACGATGTCGGATATCTGACACGACGCTGTCAGGGCGACCGCATTGTTCTAACAATTTTCTCAGTAGGCACGACAGATGCTGTCCAATGCGCAAAAGCACTGCAACGCCGCCCCACTGAGAAGAAACCCGCCTGATGATTACGATTTTCGAACACGCAGTGACCGCAAACACTGAGCCTTCCCGAGCAGACGGAAGCCATTGCGCTTTGATTCCTCTGGTTGTCCGGACATGAGCGAATTCGATTTCCGTCCAACACTGAGCGCACCTGACGATGACCCCGATCTTTGGCTTGAAGATGTTGAAGGCGAACGGGCACTTGCGTGGACCGCCAGCCAGTCGGCAAAGACCCTGACGCCCTTCGGTGGAGCGCAGTTCGAGCGCGACCGGGCGGCGCTGACAGCGATTTTCGACTGTCGTGACAAGATTCCCACCATCAGGCGCCGTGGTCAGTACCTCTACAATTTCTGGCAAGATGCCGGAAATGACGCTGAATGATGTTTCATGACGTTTGCACCAAAAGCTCTGCGCATCGCCGCCGCTTCTGCACTTTCGGCGAGTATCTCAAAAAAACAGTGGTAACGGCGCGATGCTCACTGGAGCGTCGGTGGAAAGTGAGAGGAAGCAGTCAATGCTGGGGAAGCATGTCGGTCGAGTTGGCGCAATGACGTCGAATTCAACGGCAACGTCGGGCTCTCAGCCATCACCTCGGACCTCGCCTATGGCTTGGGCTTGACCGGCAAGGCGCGAAGATAACTTAATGGACCAGCCGGTCTGGGCAGAGCATCCAGAGTTGCCCCGGTATCCCAACCCCAGGCACCCGAGTTTATACGATCCTTACCTTCCGGTGAACGCCGGTGATGCCTTCTTCGCCGAGGGCCGGGGATCATCAACGCTATGGACAAGATTTCCGCCCATGGTACGCACGTGGGGGGCATCGCCGGAGCCAATATGGACGGCGCTGGGGTGATGGGCGTGGCATTTCGCCGCGAGCAATTACGGCCCCATGCCAGAGGATGGCTTGGTAACGGGCAATGACGGCGCGGTCTATAGCGCGGCAGGTGATGATCGGCGCTGGCGTCGACGTCTTACGCTCTTACTACGCGGAGGCCCGTTCGCAGTTCCGAGCGATCGAGGCGATATGCAGACGCCGGCGAGCGGCGCCTATGGGGCGTCATCAGGGCGGCGCGCACCGGTATCGTTGTCGAATTTCTCGGCTGGCAACAAAAGCAGCCAGACGCACGCTGGGCTTGCCAGCTTCGTGCCCGACATCGAAAAATACTGACTCACCACTATCGGAGCTGTCGAACGATTTACTCGCCTCGCAGCGTCTAGCGACGCCATCAACGCGGCCTTAAGAAGTACCGTCATCAAGCCATATCACGCATGGCAGTGGATGCCGGCCAGCACGAACATTATGACGCCGGCGGTTTGGCGATCAACGCCAACGCACGCTGGAGGTCATCGGCAACCAGCCTGGCAAGCTCATCTAAGCGCGCCAACCCGGGTGCTCTGGATCGCGTGGCGGGATCACTCCAAGTCAGATCCAAGCGGCAGTCGGGATTGCTCAGCACATCTGCGGCATCAAATGAACGGTGCCGCTCCCCGTCCTCACGAGTGGGATCGGAGTACAGTGCTACGAATTCCCGTAGATCCTCGCTCTGTAGTGGTTTCGTGCGGAGAGAGAACCGCTTTTCGGAACGGAGATCGTAGATCCACAGACTTCGAGTAGATACCACTCCCGTCTTCTTCGGTTTGTCAAAGAAGATGACGTTCGACTTCACGCCCGCAGCATAGAACAATCCGGGCGGCAGTCTCAAAACCGTATGAACACGGCAGGTCTCAACCAATCGGCGACGCACAGAGGCTGCAGCACCACTCTCGAACAAAACATTGTCCGGGACGACGACCGCAGCCCGTCCGCCCGGCTTCAGAAGCGCTACGATGTGCTGCATGAAGTTAAGTTGCTTATTCGCGCTCTGAACCCAGAAATCGGATCGCACGATCGTCAGGCTGTCCTCCGGACGTGTCGAATTCCCCTGGGCATAGGTCACGCTGCCTTTGACCCCAAACGGGGGATTCGTAAGCACAACGTCAACCTGTCGAGCTGGTGGTGCCTTGAGGCTGTCCTCGCACGCGATCGGCAGCTCATCGTCGGCGTTACCTCCGACGCCGTGCAGCAGAAGGTTCATGGTCGCGAGACGCGCGACTTCCTCGACTAGCTCCACACCGCGAATGGACTTTGTGGCCAATGCCTTCTTCTGTGCTGCAGTCATTTTCGGATGGCTCTTCCGCAGGTGATCATGAGCCGCCAAAAGGAAACCGGCCGTTCCGCAGGCCGGGTCGCATACCACTTCGCCCAGCTGCGGGTTCACACATTGAACGATCGCTTCAATGAGTGGGCGTGGGGTGAAGTACTGCCCCGCCCCACTCTTGGTATCGCGCGCGTTTTTCTCGAGCAAGCCTTCATAGGCGTCGCCCTTTAGATCGTCGGAAAGCCCTGTCCACTCCGTCTGACCAATGAGATCGACGATCAGTAGGCGCAGCTTTGCCGGATCTCTGATCTTATTTTTTGCATTGCGGAAGATCAGCCCCAGCATACCACCGTGCTCACCAAGCGCGGCCAAGATACGCCCGTAATTCGCATGCATCTCCAACGTGTCGAGGCGCACCAAGGATCGCCAGGAATGGTCCTCCGGGATACCGCCCCCAGCTTGTTCGTCAGCCATCTTCAGGAACAACAGGTAGGTCAGTTGCTCTACATAGTCTGGGTACGAAAGACCGTCGTCTCGCAAGACGTTGCAATACTGCCAGAGCTTTCGGACCAAGCTCTGAGCGTTTGATGCTCGGTTAGTTGTATCCGTCATTTCAAAGCCTTAGAACCACGTCGTTTATCCACCAAACATTCCTGAACGACTCGACATAAACCTTGGCCGCGGCGGAGTACTCGGCGCGCGGATCCATGTATGCCTTAAGGTCGCGAATGGCGTCCTTGAACGCGTCATTGGCCATCGGCCAACCTTCGAAACTAACAGGCGCCTCCCGGCGGCCACGCTCCACCGCCCGCTCCACAAGATTGTAGAGTGTCAGGCGTCCCTCGACGAACTTCGGCCAATTCAGGTGCAGGCCAAGCCGGCTCGCTTCGACCTTGGCTACAGCGACAGCGTTTCCCCTAAAATCCGGCGACACGTCGATCTCGCCATTCGGCCTGAACGTCAACACGATAGGGTCGCCTGGTTCTGTGGGATCGAGAAGCGCGGGATGCTCTAGGGTCAGATCGTCACAGGGGGTCCGAGCGCGAACGCCGGTCGCCAGGAGAGGAAAATGAGTGGACTTTCCACCGGCTACTCGGGCTCCCGGAGCAATGCGGGGCCGGTTGGCACGCTGGCAGCTCAGCCGCATGTTTTTCCAATCGAACGCCAGCCAGTAATACCCTGGGTGAGCTCGGTCCTCCCGCACTTTTGCCTTTGGGCGGAAGTGATCAATGTCATTGTCGGCGCCGGGGCTCCTGCACTCCGTGTACCAGCACTTGTCGAATGACGCCTCTTCGAACGCCTGCCGCAGGGCCGTCCAACGTTGTTGATTCGCATCAATAATGAGCGCGCGTCGCTTCGCGTTTGGCTCCGCAAGGGCAGCATCCTGCGCGACCTGTAAGTCGGCTAGAAGGTTCCGGATTTTCGGGAGGATGGCTTCAAGATCGATGAACCGCATAGCTGTCAGGACGCACCCACTTCCCGGCGCAGTTCTTCTACGATCCGAGCTGCTAACTTACCGCGATCTTCGCGCTGCTTAGGTGTCAACTCCACGGCCTCGCGCCAGGATGGATCTTCCTGCGCTGTCCATGCTTTCAGAAACTCCTGATAAAGGGGGTCACGGATTGTGAAATCGAACCCACGGCCGCGGAGATCATCCCTTATCCGACCGAGTTCCGCCGCTTCGTCAGGCGTCAGTTCTTCCTTCATGCCGAGAACGCGCTGACGGTCCAAGTCAGTCTGTGTCTTGACGTCGAGAGTTGTCTTGAGGCGAAAGAGATCACTGGTCAGGATCGCTGCGACACCCATGCCCCGTGGATCCTGGTCAGGCGGTTCCGCGATAGCGCGGCCTTTCTCGTCACGTCTGAAGATTCGCACCTGAGCCCGTTCAAGCCCGGCAAACACGAGCGGGTCATGCGAAGACATCACGATATGACAGCTATCGCGTCCCCGAATGAACCGGTCGAGGAATGTCAGGTACTGTGTGCTCCAGGCTGGATTGAGATGCGTGTCCGGTTCGTCAAGCAGGAACAGGGCTTCATCCCGCGCCGTGAATTTTAGCAAGCCGAGAACCAGGAGCAATTGCTGCTCGCCCTCGCTTAGATCGCGATAAGTGACATTTCCACCCCCAGCCCCGGCGCTCATCCTGACGCGCGTGCGGACCTCGGCCAACACCTTCGACAGGTGCATACTCTCCAGCGCTGTGAAGAAGGCATACTGATTACCATACGACCGATATACATCGGCGAGCGACTCCGCACTGGACAGGAAAAGATAGAGACTCTTGACGATAGGGTTCTTCGTCAGGTCGATCGGAATGCGCCGCGTCATGCGCAGCGGAAGCATGGCCTGATGATATAGCCGACTGAGAAACTCCTGCACTTCACCGACGGCGTTCCAGAACCGCGCATCCCCACCTTTTCGCTTCCATGGTGGCTCCTTCAGCGCAAAGAGCACACTATCTAACCCTTGGATTTGAAGATGCTCGCGAAGGAAATCTCGATCTTCCCTGGACGCCTCGCTGGCCTCCATGAAGAACGCAATGAGGGCGAACTGTCCGTGCAGCGTTTGGGCATAGAAGAGGCGCCGCAACGCGTTGGGATCGCTGATCGTCCTCCCGCGCTGTTCCGGTGATTTTATGATCCAGCTATAAAATCGCTCCCGGTGCTTCTCGAAGATCGTGGCGAGCCGATCGCTGGGTCCCGAGTAGTAGCCAAACACGAACGCAGGGCGATGACGGGGACGACCCTCGCGATCCTCAGCCATGAAGGTCTTGCGAGGAAGATCGCTATACTCGGTTTCCTTCGTTCGCTTGATCCGAAACGCCGGAAACTCGTCTGCCTTCCCCTGGACTTCGATGTGGTTCCCGCGGCACTCGTACTTCAGATCGTAGTCAAACGGCGCTTCGACATCGAGATCAAGATTGCGGAAGATCAGCGCCAATGCTTCAATCAGATTAGATTTCCCGGCTCCGTTCTGACCGACAAGCACCGTGTAAGGTGATCCCTCGTCGAAATCGACAGAGAGATCTCGTAGGTTCTTGAACGCGCCGATCCTGACCGCTTCAAGCCGCATCAGCGACCTCAAGCTCCGCGTTCTCTGCGGCGTCTCCCGTCAAGCGAATTGTGCCGCCGAGCGCGTTACGCAGAGCGAGATAGAAGAGCTCGACGTGTTCGGGCAGATCGCGGTTGTATCCGGCTTGCGCAAACAGCTCAGGCAGCGGCAAAGACCCGCCGTTTTCCTTCAACACCGCCGCTAGGTCAGGCGTTGGTTCGGCTTGCCGCGTCGGGCGAGGCCGTCTCTTTGGCATGGTATCACCTCTCAGGCTTGATAACGTCGCCTGAGTCTTCCGCGGCGGCCCCAGCCGCTGGAGAAGCTCGCTCGACGGCTCGTCATGTGGATCTTGCGGTGTTAACTCGCCCGCCACCGCCGCTGCCAGTAGTTCCAGCTCAAATTCTGGCAGGCGTGCAAGAGAGGCCTGTACGGCCCGTGTCTGGCCGGCTATCGCATCCAGGCGGCGGCGGGCCTCAGCGACAATACGCTGTTGCTCGTCACGAGGCGGGATCGGAAACGGAAGCGCTCGAAACCGCTCCAGCCCCAAATGAGCGATGTTTGTCGACCAGCGCGCAATCTCGCGAAACACCCCCGAATGCATGTAATGGCGGAAAACCAGCAGCGCGTATTCCGGCTCAATCCCGTCTCCCGCGCGAAAGCGGATCAGGGTATTTTGAAAACAAGCCCCCGGAACCTCTCCACGGTAGATCGCCGGACGACCAACCAGTTCCGGGCTCTGCCCCTCATTGAGAAGTACATCGCCGTCCTGCAGTTCGTAGATTGCGACTTCTTCAGGCTCGAAGTTCATGCGCAGGATGTCGGAGGTGTCGATCCGGTCTTCGTAGACATTCGCCACCCGGAGGTAGGGACGCATATTGCGCCCCCGCTCATGCTTGGGTGCCCGCTGGCGCCCAAGCCTAACTTCTCCGACGTGATCAACGCGACGCCGCAGCCATCCC
Organism: Mesorhizobium sp. M5C.F.Ca.IN.020.29.1.1; assembly: GCF_003997375.1. NCBI lineage: Bacteria > Pseudomonadati > Pseudomonadota > Alphaproteobacteria > Hyphomicrobiales > Phyllobacteriaceae > Mesorhizobium > Mesorhizobium sp. M5C.F.Ca.IN.020.29.1.1. The sequence goes on from NZ_RZSW01000021.1 coordinate 6,965, forward strand.
TCTGGCACCGTGGCGCCTAAACCTGGGACGTCTAAGTTCAGTGTTTCCTCGAACAGATTGATCTGCCCTGACCGGGATGACCCGCGCGCGCGGTCTGGCTCGGGCGTTTGCGGCGATCGCGGCGCCAACTCGCCAGCCACTGCCGTCGCCATAATTTCGCGCACCTGCTCATTCAAATGGTGAAGCGCGGATCTAAGGCGAGCCTCCGCCTCCCGGATCTCGGCCAAGCGTATATCAGCGATCTCAGTTATCCGCGTCTGCTCAGCCAGCGGAGGCAATGGATAAGGGAGTTCGGCAAGGCGCGAACCGCCCAAATGCTGAATACCGACACCTCGCGCTGCGCCTGCGAAAACCCCAGCTGCCGCGTAATGCCGGAACACGACGAGTGCATACTCGGAGGTCGTCAGATGCGGCCGGAACCGGATTACGGTATTCTGGAAGCAACAGAGATCGAATTCGCCACGCCAGATCGCCGATCGCCCGACTTGGGAAGCGCTGCCCGACGCCTCCGTCAATAAGACGTCACCAACCTTCAGGCCAAATACTTCACGCTCCGCCGGCGTAAAGTTCATTTCCAGAAGGTCTGTAAGATTCATTCCGGCGGGCGTTATATTGGCGGCGCGCACATATTTGGTCATATGCGCACCCGAGTCCTGCTCGGGCGAACGTTGTCGGCCTAGCCGTACCTCGCCCGCCTGATCCACGCGCACCAAAGCCCAGCCGGGCGGCAGCGCACGTTCAGAGTCGGTAGGCGGTTGGTCCATTCGCTTCTTCACCCTTGCGCCGGCTAGGCTGTCAGGGGAACCGGACGGAACGGGAAATCGTCTCGGCGCGGAACCCCTTGCTGCGTCCGGCTCTAAGCCGTACAATAGACGCGTGACAAGGATGAAGGCAATGGCAGCCGGACAGGTATCCGCGAAAAGGCGCACATTAGCGCGCAAAGAAAGGCTCGAGGCGCGGATCTCAGCCGATCAGAAGGATCTTTTCCAACGCGCCGCCGAACTCCAGGGCCGAACGCTCACTGACTTTGTCATCGCCAGTGTCCATGAGGCCGCAGTCCGCACCCTCGAAGACATGCGGGCCGTCAAGCTGACCGTGAAGGAAAGCCGGGCCTTCGCCGAGGCCCTGCTCAACCCGCGTGATCCTGGTCCGCGCCTGAGGGCGGGCGCACAACGGTATATTGCGACGGCGAGTGCCGTCGAGCCGACACGTTCTTGAGCTTGCGTGTCGAACCGCTTGATGACCGCCACGACCGCACCGCCTTTGAGTGCGGCGTCGAGCCGCTTGATCGCTATCTGCGTTTGCAGGCCATCCAAGACGGCCGGCGACGCATCGCCTCCAGCTTCGTCTTAGTGGGTTGGGGGACGACGCCGCTCGCCTACTACACCCTCGCAGCCGGTTCGATCGCATTAGCCGCCCTGCCTAACAGCTTGAGCAAAAGGTTGCCTCGTTATCCCTTGCTGTCCGCCACGTTGCTCGGCCGCCTGGCCGTGGACCAGCGGCATAGCGGCCATGGGTTCGGCGAACAAATGCTCATGGACGCCTTCGCGCGAGCTCTCCGCAGCGAAATCGCAACGTATGCGATCGTCGTCGATGCCACGGACGAACAGACGGCGACCTTCTATCGGCTCCATAATTTCCTACCCTTGACGGCATCGGGGGACCGACTTTTCCTACCTATGGCTGAGATCGCCCGACTATTTGCATGACACAGCCGCGAAGCGTTCAGACCACTTTGCTCCCCGTCACGCGCATGCCGAACTGCCATCAGCCCAAAACAAATTTTGCCAAGCGCTCGATTTCGAGCATGTCTAGTCCCGCCCCCTCCGCTTCCGTTGTCTCGATCAGGACACGCTCTGCGCCGTTTGCTGCCGCCTTCAGCGAGATAGGCCTTTCGCTTTGACGCCCACCGCTGCGCATAGGCCGGATCGGACAGCAACCCAAGATGCTCCCAGTAATAGGTAACCCCACGGGCATCGTCCTCAACGGAAAAATCCGGCCATCGCATCTTCCCGTTCAGGACGAGCGGCTGCTCGTAGACGTATTGGACCCTCATCGCGTAAAGCTTCTCTGCGATCGCGAGTTCGGCTTAGAGCGGACGAGCTCGTTCCGGCTTATTCGATGCAACAAGTGCTTATCCAGAAACTTGGGCCCAGCGGCGGTCAGCACCTCGACGGGGCAGGATGGGAAGACAAGCTGCCGGTGGTCGATGAGATCGAGCAGGAATATCGCCGGTGGAGCGACCGAGAGCCCTTGTCTTACAGGAGGCGGATCACGCCGCGCTTCAGGAACTCGCCGAGAATTTGCCGGCCATCTGGCACTCAGAAACCACCCAGCCAGAAGACCGCAGACGCCGGCTGGTCCGGTGACAAGAAGACCGTGATGCTTTCTGATCCATTCGCAGCCGGCAAGCGCCATGTACAGATTGCGGTCGAGGCCGCGTGCGGCGCGGAAGTCGGCATTCTCGATCTGCGCGTCATGGCGAAGCTTGGCAGCCCTGGCGCGAGCCTCGAAACGCTTCTGGCGGCGCATGGTCGCCTCGCGTTCGAGCAGCATGGCAAGCCATTCGCCGTGCTCGAGGCCGCGCACTTCTGACTGTGCGTCGAGTTCGTGGAAAGCGGTTGCCATGCCGTAAAGGCCGAGCTCTCGCAGCATATTGATGGTGGGATTGATCAGCATGGGGTGGATCTCCTCAATGAAAGTAATCAGGGCCACGCAGATTGGCGTGATCAACGATGGCGGTTGGTTCGGTGGAATGGCGTGCGGTTTTGTGGTTGGCGATGAGCGAAGCAATGTTCTTGCAGTTCAGCCCACCGATCTCGACGGCGCGGGCTGACACGGCTTCAGCCCGATTGCGCTCGATGTCGCGAAACAGGCGCAGGATCCCCAGACATGTTCGAAAGCCCTGCTCGGGATGCGGACGGCTGGCGAGAATTGCGATGACCAGGCCTTCAGTCTGTGGCCCGATCGACGTGGCCCAACGCCGAAAGCGCTCCGGCGTCCATTCGGCATAGCGCCGGTGGGAACTGGGCATGTGATCCGGATCGGTTTCATGGCGAGGACCTCCATAGCGGCGCTGATGCACCGCGACGCGCTTGCCGCGGTGGAAGATCTCGATGGTGCGCGCGCCGTTGCTCTCAGATCGACCTGCTGACAAATAGGCTGTGGGGCACGGAATAAAAGAAGGTGTTCAACTCGACGTGATAATCCGTCGAGACGCGGGCCAAACGCCATTCGGCCAGCCCCGCCATCAGCCGGGTCGGCAGCGGCGGCATGCCGGGACCGTCCGAATAGACCGCGCCGAAACGCTCCTCCAGCACCGGCTAGTCGATCGCCTGCGCCAGGCGCACCAACTCGTGCTTTCATGTTGATTGATCTGATCGAGCCTGGAGCGGAAAAGGTCCTGCTCTCCCGTCTCGCGCTTCTCGCGTGGCCTGGACACTGCGTCCCCCCTCGATTCGCCGCCGCCGACCGAGTGAATCACGCTCCGCAGCACAAGGGAATCGCAAAATCGAATTGCAAGAAAACAGGGCCCAAACACCCAAATCCTGCAATTCCAAAGCCGTCGGCCGCCTTAATCAGGATGCCAGATCAACGGCTTGCGGATAGTTCACGGCCAACGAAGTCATGAGGGTCAGTTCACTGGTGCGTTTTACCTGCAGATGATTGGCGCAATCAGAATGGCGAAGGGTCACAGGCGTGCGCCGCTTTGCCTGTCGAAGATGTGAACACGGCGCGGATCGATCCTCAGTCTAACTTCTTCACCAGGTCGGACTGTCAGTCGATCCTTGACGATAGCGTCGATAGGATCATCGCCAAGTTTGGCGAATATCTGTGTCTCGGAGCCGGTCGGCTCCAGCACCGAAACCGTTGCCGACAAACCGTCGGGCGCGATGTCGATATGCTCGGGACGTATGCCGTAGATGACCGGCTGGCCGCCCTGCGCCCTCGCCCCGTCAGCCGGCAGCACGGATCCGGTATCCGACACAAATATCTGCCTGCCGTCCTTCGAAACGACCTTGCCCTTGATGAAGTTCATCGCCGGCGAGCCGATGAAACCGGCGACGAAGAACATTGCCCGGATTGTCGTAGAGATCGAGCGGCGCGCCGACCTGTTCCACCTTGCCGTCCCGCATCACCACGATCTTGTCGGCCATGGTCATCGCCTCGATCTGGTCATGGGTGACATAGACAATCGTCGTGCCGAGGCGCTGATGCAGTTCCTTGATCTCGACACGCATCGCGACACGAAGTTGAGCGTCGAGATTCGATAAAGGCTCATCGAACAGGAAGACTTCCGGGTCGCGCACAATGGCGCGTCCCATGGCCACACGCTGGCGCTGCCCGCCCGATAGCTGTTTCGGAAACCGGTCGAGCAGCTTGTCGAGATCGAGAATTTCGGCCGCCTGCTTCACCTTGGCATCAATCTCGGCCTTCGGCCTACCCTTGATCTTGAGCGAAAAGCCCATGTTGTCGGCGACGTTCTTGTGCGGATAGAGCGCATAGTTCTGGAACACCATTGCTATGTCGCGGTCTTTTGGCAGAACATCGTTCACCACCCGGCCGCCGATGCTGATCTCCCCGCCCGATATGGCTTCGAGACCGGCGATCATGCGTAGCAAGGTGGATTTGCCACACCCCGAAGGGCCGACCAGGATGACAAACTCGCCATCGACGATGTCGACATTCACGCCGTGAATGACCTGGATGCTTCCGTAGCGCTTGACAATGTTCCTAACGGTTACCTGCGCCAACTCACATCTCCTCTATTGCGGCATATAATCTGCATCTTCAGCTCGGGGCGAAGAAGCACTCGCGATTATTCTTTGACGCTCGACATCGAGACCGAGTCGGTGAAGAAGCGTTGGAAGCCCAGCAGGATGACTGCGGGGATGAGGCTTAGAATGGTCGATGCCGCGAAGATCTGGCCGTAGTCGGTGGTATGCTCCCCCGCCATCAAGGCGAGGGTGATCGGGGCGAGGAACATGTCCTGGCGCGTCGTGACCAGAAGCGGCCACAGATAAGCCTGCCATTGCCCATTGAAGATTATTACTCCGGCGGCGATGAGAGCCGGACGTGAAAGCGGCAGGAAAATCTCGAGGAAAATCCTTAGCCAGCCGGCTCCATCGATTTGGGCCGCTTCAATCAATGAGCGCGGTATGGCGAGAAAGAACTGCCGCAGTAGGAAAATCACCATGCCGCTGCCCACGAAAGGCACGATCAGTGCGATGTAGGTGTTCTGCAGCCCGCCCCGTGCGAAGATGGCGGACAACGGGATAGCCACGACCTCCTCGGGGATCAAAAAGCTGAAGACGATGAGGGCGAAGACGACGTCGCGGCCGCGCCACTGCATCGCACTCAACGCGAAGGCTGCGGTTGCGCACACCAGCAGTGCCACGACCACCGTACATGCCGCGACGACGAAAGAGTTAATCAATCCAGTTCGGAACGATCCGGCGAGCGCGCTGCCAAAATTTTCAAGCGTCGGCCGTGACGGAACAAAGGAGCCAATGGAAAGCGGATCGAGCGAGGTGAATATCTCGCTACCCGGCCGGAGGCTACCTGCAACCAGCCAAGCGATTGGCAGCATAAAACCGGCGGCGACGGCGATACCGAACAGCAGATGAACGATGCGTCCCGCCCCGGCCGAGTTTGTTTCTCCGGCCCTCATAGTTGCTTCTCCCGTGATAGCAACCGGAACTGGATGAGGATGATGACCATCATGATGACCATCAAGGTCAACCCTTCTGCAGCAGCCAATGGCACGTCGTTGAAAAAGTAAGCCTGCTGATACACGTCGTACATGATGAGCTGCGTGCTGCCGCCGGGCCCGCCTCTGGTAAGTATCGCGATCGGCCCAAACAGCAGAAATGCGGATACCGTGTCAGCGACGATTACGAAGGCCAGCGGTCGACGCATCAGCGGGATAGTGATGTGCCACAGCGACGAAAGCTTCCCGGCGCCATCGATGGATGCTGCCTCATAGAGATCGCGAGGAATGTCCTTTAGGCCCCCGATGAGGAAAATCATCCAGAAGCCGACTCCGACCCACGAGCTCATGACAATGATCGACATCAGTGCCTGGTCTGGCGATGTGAGGAACGGCTGAGCGCTCACGCCCACAGACGTCAACAGAGCATTTGCCAGTCCCTGCGGGCGGTATGCAGCGCCCCACAGTATGGCTGCGACGCTCGATGGGATTAATACCGGCAGGAACACCAAGGTTCGCAGCAGCGAGATGATCCGTGAGTTTTCGGCAAACAGGAGAGCGAGGCCGAAAGAGGTTACCGTCTGCAGCGGCACGGTCACCGCGACAAAGGTAAGGGTGGCATGCAGGGTCTTGGCAAATGAAGGCGCCGTGAAAAGGAACTCGAAATTATCAAGCCCGGCGAATTCGCCGTCGGGGCCGGACAAGCTCTGCTGAACGAGCCAACCTGCTGGCAACAACCGAAAGACGATGAGGGCAACCAGAGCCGGCGTCAAGAAGAGGAGCGGCGCTATGGCCGCTCTCCATTTTGAAAATCGCCCAACTGTGGATACATCGTACGCATCCGAGGTGGGCCGCCTTGCTGAGAAGTGAGGCGAACTGGATGTTCTGTCTATATGGACGTCAATATAGACAGTGTGAAAACCGTGGATTTAACGATAGAGAAGCGGCCGCAAGTTAGCCGTATGGAGATTGTCGATAGCGGGCGGCGTCGCCGTTTCAGCAACGAGGCCAAACTTGCAATCGTGGCGGAGAGTTATTCGGCCCCGCGTCAGGTCACGGCAACAGCACGTCGCCATGGGATCACACGCTTTCAGTTGAACGATTGGCGTAGAGCAGCTCGCGAGGGACGGCTCGGCAATGGCCGGGGGAGTGAAGGGTTTATTCCTGCACTGTTGGTCCCGGAGCTAGGCATGCCGGTTGTTGCGCCGACCAATTCTTCGACGGCACAAAGTGGGCTTATGGAGGTTGTCAGCGCCAATGGTCGCCGTGTGATCGTGGGACGCGATGTCGACGTTGAAGCGCTGCTTCGGATCCTGCGCGGACTGGAGGCGCTGCGGTGAATCCGTTTCCGATGGGAACAGGGGTTAAGGTCTGGCTTTCGACGGGGTATACGGACATGCGCTGTGGCTTTCCTTCTCTGGCGCTTCGGGTGCAAGAGGTTCTGAAGCATGATCCGTTGTCAGGGCATCTCTTCGTCTTCAGGGGCCGCAGATCGGATATTTTGAAGATCATCTGGCATGATGGTCTGGGCGCCTGCCTTTTTACCCGGCGGCTGGAGAAGGGCCGGTTTATCTGGCCGAATATGGAGGGCGGCGCGGTAGCGATCTCACCGGCACAATTGTCTTATTTGTTGTCCGGTATTGATTGGCGCAATCCGCAGGAAACCTGGCGTCCGACACGGGTCGGATAGCATTATTGCATTGAAAATATTGAGTGAATCTGATCGAATGGCTTCATGATCTCGAAGCCTGTGGATCTTCCTGCGGACCTTGCGGGCGCCTATCTGGCGCTGCTTTCCGAGCGTGAGATGTTGCAGGGTGAACGCGATAGCGTCGTCGCCCAGCGGGACATTGCGGTGGCGCAAGCCGCCAATGCGCAGGCCATGCTGTCGGACAGTGAGGCCTTGATTGCCAGTCTGGAGCTGGCGATCGAAAAGCTGAAGCGCGAACTGCGCGGCCGGCGATCCGAACGCACGGCGCGCCTGATCGACCAGATGGAATTGCAGCTCGAAGAACTGGTGATGGCGGCGACGGAGGATGAAGCCGCAGCGCAAGCGGCTGCCGCCAGGACCTCGAGCGTGCGTTCGTTCACGCGCAAACGGCCGGTCCGGAAGCCGTGGCCGGAGGATATCGAGCGCGAGCGCGTGGTGATCGATCCCCCAGTCACCTGTACATGCTGCGGCGGGTCGCGCCTGTCGAAACTGGGCGAGGACGTGACCGAGACGCTCGAGGAGGTTCCGCGCCGGTTCAAAGTGATCGAGACGGTGCGGGAGAAATTTACCTGCCGTGACTGCGAGGCGATCAGCCAGCGGCCGGCGCCGTTCCATGCCACGCCGCGCGGCTTCATCGGTCCTCATCTGCTGGCGACGATCCTGTTCGATAAGTTCGGCATGCATAGCCCTCTCAACCGGCAGAGCACCCGGTTCAAATGCGAGGGTATCGAGCTTTCGACCTCGACATTGGCCGACCAGGTCGGGTATGGGACGGTCGCGCTCCTGCCGATCTTTGAACTGATCGAGGGGCATGTCTTCGCGGCCGAGCGGCTTTTTGGCGATGACACCACCATCCCCATTCAGGCCAAAGACAAATGCACGACCGGGCGAATATGGACCTACGTGCGCGATGACCGGTCCTACGGCGGAGCGGCAGCGCCGGCTGCCATATACTATGCGTCGAGCGACCGCCGCGGCGAGCACCCGCAGAAGCACCTGGCCGGGTATGGCGGCATTCTGCAGAGTGATTGTTACAATGGCTTCGAGCCGCTCAGTGTCGCCGAAAAGAAAGCGGTACCGATCACCTTCGCCTTTTGCCATGCGCATGCGCGGCGCAAATTCTTTGAACTGGCCGATATCCAGAAAAGTGCCCGGAACCACAAACGCAAGGGCAAGCCGATCTCGCCAATCGCCCTGGAGGCCGTCCAACGGTACGATGCGCTGTTCGAGATCGAACGCGAGATCAATGGATTGAACGTCGCAGAACGGTTGGCCGCGCGGCAGGAAAAGAGCAAGCCGCTGTTCGATGACATGCACGAGTGGCTGAAACGGGAGCGCGCCAGGCTCAGCAAATCGTCCGAGGTGATCGAGCCGATCGATTACATGCTGAAGCGATGGGATGGTTTTGCCCGTTTCCTCGAAGATGGCCGGATTTGTCTCACGAACAATGCGGCCGAGCGCGCTCTGAGAGGAATTGCACTCGGGCGTCGAAACTGGACCTTCGCCGGTTCCCAGCGTGGGGCCGATCGTGCCGCCATCATGCTCTCCGTCATCACGACTTGCCGTCTCAACGACGTCGACCCAAAGGCGTGGCTCGCCGATGTGTTCGCCCGCATCGCCGATCTTCCCGTCTCCCGCCTGCACGAACTACTGCCTTGGCAATGGAAGGCACAACAAGGGACCGCTATTGCCTATTGCGGCGGCCGCGTAAACAGCTTCCGGAACAATGCTTGCGAACGAACCAGTCCTTCATCGGTCAGGATCAATGACTTCGACTTGTTGACTGGGTCGCCGATCATGCCCTTCTTGTGAAGCCGATCCGTCGTTGCCCAGTCGAACCCCTTCCAGGCACAACGCTCGTTATGCAGCGTCAGCCATAACAGCGCCAAAACGGCGTCGTCGATCCTGTCTTCATCGATCTCCATGAACCCACGTTACCACGCGCGGCACCCAAAATCCCGCGGCCCTGCTCGGATGGATACGATACATCCCTGGCGCTTTCTCCCTCAGTAATCGCTTCCATCGCCATCGGTCTTAGCGCTCGATGCGCTTGAAACTGCGCTCAAGTTCACGTTGAAGCTGCGGAAACGTCTGAGCAGCATCACTTCCATTGCGAATATCGCTCCATGCACGCGTGACCAGCTCCTCCAATTGGAGATATCCGAGTGTACGCGGTCGCCGGATAGCCGTGTTGGCGAGCTCGTAGCGGATCAACGTATCAACACCCTTCAGGTTTGGATTTTGCCGGGGAATATGGCTCAGCACCTCTGCCGCAGCCTCAATGTTCGCGGGTATATTGCTTCCGCGGGCTGCAATGACTGACCCTGCTTTATCCAAGCCCACGTAGTTCAGGAATTCCAGGGCCTGGTCGCCATTCGTTGTGTCCGCCGCCACTCCCAGATGAAACGATTCAGAAGGCGTCACCGCCTTGCCACCGGCGAAATACGGATGAGGCGCCGCTGCATAGTCAAGACCGTCGACCTTGTCGAATTCGGCGATCAACCATGGACCGCCAACAAGAAATGCAATCCGGCCGGCTGTGAACAGGTCGATCATTTCTTGGTATCCGCTCGGACCGCGCGCAGCCACGCCATCGGCGAAGATGCTCCCATACCATTTTCCTGCCTGCAGCCAAGCATCGTTGGCCACGTCAACGGTCAGCAAATCGTCACCCTTGACGCCCGGCCCACCACCAAGCGATTCCGGAAGGACCTGTAGCTGGTAGTAGCGATCGACCTGCTCGAAGCCGAAGCCCGTCTCGGCTCCGGCCGCCTGCACCTTCTTGGCAAGCTCGATGACCTTGTCCCAGGTGAGGCGCGCGTCGGGCGAGACACCCGGCGCGTCAACGGCGGCATTGGCCAGAAGCCCTTTGTTGAAGAACAGGAGCTGAGTCGACTCCTGCATCGGCATTGTCAGCATCTTCCCGTTGTAGGTGGCGCCCTGCACATCGCTGGGGAACAATATGCCTTTGCTCTTTTCTCCGAAGGCACTCGTCAAGTCTGCCAAAATGCCCAGCGTGGAGAACGTCGGGATATAAGTCGGGTCCACAAGCAGGACATCGATTCCGGAATTCCCGATCCGGAAGCGCTGGACTATCGTGTTCTGAAGGTCGGCAAAGGGCACACCTTCGTAAGAAACCTTTACGCCTGATACCTTTTCGAAGGCATCGAAGAGCCCCTTAAAACCGGCACCGTCTCCCCAGCCGAAGACCCGCAGCTTCTTGTCCTGCGCCCTGGCCGGCAACGATCCAAGGACGGGCAGCGACGACACTCCCAACATGCCGGTCAAGAAGCCCCGCCGACCCAAGCGATAGCCCGTCATAGTCATCTTATTTCCTCCCGTTCGTCCCGCAAATGAGGGAACCACTCCCTCGACCTTAAAGCACACGCTATTTGATTTCTTGCAAGAATGCAATATCGTAATATTGCCAACCCCCGGGCCACGTGATAGCAATGACTCGGCTTGAGGAGACAGCATGATTCAGCCTGGTAGAACTCCACTTCATATTCAGCTGGCGGACATCATTCGGTCTCAGATCGAGAGCGGTGTCTTCAATGCTGGCGATCAGCTTCCCACTGAGATGGAGTTGATGAAGCAGCACGCGCTCAGTAGCAGCACTGTGCGACAGGCGGTGCTTGCCCTTGTCGGTGAAGGCTTGCTCTATCGACGCGCTGGCAAGGGGACGTTCGTTGCCAGGCGTCACATCGGCCGCGACCTGCTTACTTTTTCAGGCTTTTCGGAAGAAGCCGTAGCACGCGGCTTCCGGCCGGGTACTGGGCATGTGACGGTCGACTGGCGATCCGCTGACGCCTTGGTCGCAGCCGCACTAAACGTGCCGACCGATGAAAGTGTGCTGACTATCGAGCGCCTGCGCACGATCGACGACGAAGTCGTAGCGGTTGAGACAGTTTCGTTCGTCGCGGCAATCGGGCGCCACATGGAAACACTCGACCTTGCCGACACCTCTCTCACCGAGATTCTCGAGCAGAACCTTGGTGTGCCGCTTGCCCGAGCCAAGCAGGAGATTCGGGCTGGCATCGCGCGTGCCAGACTGGCAAAAGCACTAGACGTGTCGAGCGGCACTGCGGTTCTGCAAATTGACCGTACCGCGTTCGACGTGACCGATCGGGTTATTTACTTTTCGTCGTCATCCTACCGGGCCGATCGCTACATTTACACCGGCTGGATCGAGCGCAAGAGCGCCTCGATCGCTCAACCACGCCAATTAATCGGCCGGAGCAGATGATGCCCACCTGCGAAGTTTATGTCGTCGGCTCGTACGGAGTTGCGTTTTGGATTGTGGGCGACGTGCCAGCGCCCGGCGAGACCCTGCTGGGGTCGGGGTTTGCCTTCGGAAATGGCGGCAAGGGCTCTAACCAGGCTATTGGAGCTGCGCGTCTCGGCGCCAGATGCAAACTGCTGGCGGGCGTGGGCGCCGACAAATTCGGTGACGAGGCAGTGCAACTCTGGCGCGCCGAAGGCGTCGACTGCTCGGCAGTGAGGCAGATGGTCGGGACACCGACGATGGCCGGGATCATCATTCTCGACGCTGCAGGCGAGAACCGCATCATCACCGATCCCGGCGCCAACGCGCGGCTCACGGGGACCGATGTCGAAACCTTCGCGGCCACCTGGACGAGCCCGGGCATCTTGCTCACACAGCTCGAGATACCAGTCGAGACGGCGGCACGCGCGCTTGCCATCGGCAAGGCGCGGGGGCTGACGACCATCCTTAATCCCGCACCTGGCCGCGCACTGCCGAAGGAGATCCTTGCGGACGTTGACATCCTAACGCCGAACCAGTCCGAAGCGCGCATCCTGCTGGGGCTCGACGCGGACGATCGGCAGGCCGACGCCGATTTAGCGGCAAGATTGCGCGGCCTCGGCGTCGGGCACGTCGTGATGACGCTGGGGGCGGATGGTGCGCTGATTGCGGGGCCTGACGGAATGATCAAGATCGCGAGCTACCCGGTCGAGGTCGTCGACACCACCGGGGCCGGAGATGCATTCAACGGGGCACTCGCTGCAGGGCTGGCCAGTGGATTGAACCTCGCTGACGCTGCTCGCCGCGGCACTGCGGCGGGCGCCCTCGCAGTCACAAGAAAGCTCGTGGTTCCGGCATTGCCCGATGCGGGTCAGATTTCAAAATTGATGAAAAACCGGACCGCTTGCGTATGAAGATTAAGGTCGCTTTGCTTCCCGCCAGCCCTCTGGGTATTGCCGGAGACGTTTGCATTGTCGTGGATGTGATCCGTGCCACGACAGCTCTCGTCGGACTTTTCGACGCGGGCAGCGATCGTGTGTTTGTCGGAGCATTTCGCTCCGACGTCGCCAAAGCGCGCGCCGCCGTGGGCGAGAATGGCGTTATTTGCGCGGAGCTGGATGATGGATCAACGCCCCTCGGATTCGATCATGAGCCCTCGCCGTCCCTCCTTTCCCGACTTGATCTGTCGGGTCGCTCCGCGATGCTGGCAACGGCCAATGGCACCCCAGCCATACTCACGGCAGTTCGCGAAGGCGCAGCCTTAGTACTGCTTGGTTCGCTGCGAAACCTGAATGCGGTAGCCCGGCGTGCGCTCGCGGAGGCGTCATCGCGCAATGCAGACATCACGATAATCTGCTCAGGCCAGCTGCGGAACTCACGCGTTGCGATTGAAGATAGCTATTGCGCCGGAATGATCGTTTCACAGTTTTGTGAACTTGCGAAGGATCACGCTGTTGAACTAGACGACTCCGCGTCGCTCGCTCACGGCTTCACAATCTCGCAAGATAGTGCAGTGAAGGTGTTACTGAGCTCGATGACCGGTCGCCGCTTCATCGGCAACTGCCGGCAGAACGATGTGGAGTTCTGTGCGCTCATCAATGAATCTACAATCGTTCCGGTCGTTGCCGCGCAGGGCGAAGACTCCGATCATCCGGTTTATCTCCTAGATGCCTAGTAGCGCAGTCGCCATCAGATTGATCAGTGGCCGACCTCGCGTCCTGGCCACAGCAGATCTTAGCCCGGAGGGCATCGCCACGCTCCGCGAAATAAGCGAGCTTAAGTTGCTCGGCTGGGCAGCCGGCGAGTGGTTCTGTGATCGCAAGCAGCTAATGGACGCAATTGCTGAAGCCGAGGTTGTGATAGCGGGATACGAGTGTTTTGACGAAGCGCTGCTGGCTGCCGCACCACAGCTTCGCGTCATCCTGTCAGTGCGCTCGGCCCCGCAAGCAAACATCGATGTGGCGGCCGCCACGGCACGGGGGATCGCTGTACTGCACACTCTCGGGCGAACGGATCACGGGGTTGCAGAGTTCACGGTTGCTCTCGCGCTGGGGCTTACTCGCCACCTCATCCCTGCCGGTGCATGGATTAGATCCCGCTCCCCCGAATTCGATTCCGGAGAGGACTTTTTTCGTGGTACGGTATGGGGTCGCGGCGCGAGTTCTCCGCAACTCGCATTCACGGGCATCGAGCTGCATGGTCGCACACTCGGTATCGTCGGCTTTGGGGCAATCGGTCGTGTCGTCGCCGAAAAGTTTTCCGGCTTTGGCATGAGCACTATTGTCCACGATCCTTATGTCGATAGCGCCGAGTTAAGAACTCTCGGGGTCGAACCGGTCTCACTCGACGAACTTCTGGCACGCTCGGCAATTATAACCTTGCACGCGCGGCTCAGCACGCAAACGCGCGGCATGATCGGCGCAGACCAGCTCGATCGGGTGGGGCGCGGCGCTTATCTCATCAACACAGGTCGGGCAGGCCTTATCGACACTGGCGCGCTACTGCGAGCCTTGGATCGCGAACAGATCGCCGGGGCCGCGATAGACGTCTTTGACACGGAGCCGCCTTCGGCGTGGGATCCGCTTGTTACTCATCCGCGCGTCCTTGCGACGCCTCATATCGCCGCGTGGACCGAAGAAATGCGCGTACGTCACACCCGCAGCATTGTGCAAAACCTGCAGCGGCTCTTGGCCGGCAAGCCTGGCAATCTGTCGAACCCCGAAGTTCTCACGATGGCGGGGAGGACCGAGCCTTGAAAATCATCGATGTCGCCTCGCGTCTCTATCACATCCCGCCGACAGTCTCCTGGGAGGACGCCACACACCGCGTCGCGAACCTCGAATTCATCATCACCCGCGTTACCACAGACGCTGGAATCGTTGGCGAGGGCTTTGCCTACACCACAGGGATCGGCGGAAGCGCCATTCTCGCCCTGATCGATGATTATTGCCGGACAATGCTCGTCGGACAAGATCCGCGACAGATCGAACGGCTTTGGTCGTTCCTCTACGGCCAATTGCATCGCAGCGGCACCGGCGGCATCAACACCCTCGCATTGGGCGCCATCGACATCGCGCTATGGGATATCGCGGCCAAATGGTATGACGTTCCACTATTCCGTCTGCTCGGCGCGCGGCGCGACAACATTCCCACCTATGGCAGTGGCATAGACCTCTTCCTCGACAGCGACGCTCTACTCAACCAGGTCGATGGATTGCTGGCAGCGGGCCACAAGGCGGTGAAGATCAAAATCGGTCGGGACAACGCCGAAGAAGATCTCGATCGGATCGTGGCCGTGAAGAAACTGATCGGTCCCACGCGACGACTGTTCGTCGACGCTAATCAGCGCTGGAACGTCTCCGACTGCATGATCCGACTGCAGAAACTCGCGGCGTTCGATCTTGGCTGGATCGAAGAGCCTCTCCACGCCGAGGATATTTGCGGGCACGCCGACCTACGCGGCTTCGTAGCGCTGCCGATTGCGGTCGGCGAGAGCCTATATACGCGGCATCAGTTTGCCGATTATCTGCAGGCCAATGCCGTCGACGTCGTCCAAGCGGACGTGTGCCGCGTCGGAGGTATCAGCGAGTGGCTGAAGATCGCCAATCTGTCGGCGTCCTTCCACCGACCCATGGCACCCCACTACATGTCCGAATTGTCCGTCGCGGTGATGTGTGCGATCGATAATGCGGACATCCTCGAATGCGTGCACGGCGGGAGCTTCTCCGAGATGGGCGTGCTTCAGACGGCGCTTCGGCTCGAGAACGGAGTGGCCTTCCCATTTGAGGCACCCGGACATGGAGTGGTATTCGACCACGAAAAGCTTGAACCCTTCGCGGTCGATCCTGCCGTACTGCGGACGCGGAATCTGCAGAGTGCAAAGTGAATGCGGCTTCATCACGCACGCACGGCGTTCGATTGCCATAACCTGCTGGGCGAAGGATGCAACTGGAGCGCATCGGACCAGAGCCTATGGTGGACAGATATTGAAGCAAAGTGCGTTTTACGGTGGGACGATAACGGAAGGATTGCAGCAGTACGCCAACTTCCTAATCGTGCTGCGTTCGTCTTTCCACGCGTGCGTGGCGGCTTCGTGCTCGGCTTTCCTAAGTCTATTGTTATCACGGACTCGACCTTCACCGACTTTTCGCAAGTGGCCGAGATCGAGCCGCATCTCACGCAAACCCGCGTCAACGACGCCGCCATCGATCCGTACGGCGGGATCGTCTTGGGCACATACAATGAACGCAGCTGTGAGCCGGTCGGAAGCGTCTATCGCCTCGCGCCCGATGGCGAGGTCGTTACGCTCTTCGGTGGCGTAACGGCGGCCAACGGACTGGCTTTTTCGCCCGACGGCCGGATCATGTATTTCACCGACACAACGGAGGGCACCATCCGGCGTTTCGCCCTAGCTCCGCAATTTACCGGTCTTGCCGAGATAGGCCCACTGGCAGGCCCGAATATCGCTCCGGGATCGCCTGATGGCGCCACCGTGGACATTGAAGGGGGGTACTGGAGCGCCAGGCTACGAGGCGGCTGTGTTGTCCGTATCGATCGAAACGGTCATGTCACAGATCGCGTCGATATGCCGAGTATGGCGCCGACCTGTGTGGCACTTGGCAGCGAGGATCTGAGAACGCTGTTCATAACCTCACGGCGAACCAGGCAATCGTCGGATGAGCTTCTTCGATTCCCCGAGTCCGGCAACCTCTTCCGCGTTGAGGTCGGTCAGGCTGGCCAACCGCCGTTCAGTTGCAGGGTCTAGCTGCCGAAGCGATCCTCGATGGCTTTCTTCATGTCGATACGTCGCCAGCGAACGACGCCATAGACGCCACGATCCGGACCCAACACGGCCAGTTCGGTCTGCTGCTCGTGAGACAACCGGGACGCTGGTCCCGGGGCGCATTCGTCCACAAGACCATCAGGGCCGGCCGTGTTGAACCCATGCGCCCCGGTTGCGTAGCGTCTGGCGATCCATCCCGACGGCCGGCTGCTCTGGCTCCCATCCTTTGAGTTCCGTGCAAGATGGTGAAGCTCCCCCGCCGAAAAGTACGTCCGTAACTTCACCGCTGATCCTATCGCCTCCTTCGGCATCGGTGAATCACCGCGCGCAAATCAGCCATAATACTAAAAGAGTCAGCAGCCAAGACCGTTGGCTTTAGTCCAAAGCACGACCCCGCCTCGGCCTCTGAAGGCCATTCAGCCTCGCTCGGCAGAGGGAGGTTCGGTTCATTTAGCATCTCCGCCGGGTGAAGAAACCCTCCCATAGTGGCAAGCTCTGACAGCGCTTCAAGCTGAGATGTGGGAACATTGTTTCGGCTTAGGACTACTGAATATTCCCCAGTAGCGTCGCCATGGCAGCAGTCATGGCGCTAGCATAGCTATCGGGATTCTTTACCTCAAACAGGAAGCGATTTGAGTCCGCACCGGCGTTCGTCCATGTCGTCACCCCATTCGGATCACACTTGATGTCGACAGGGAGGAAGCCAAAAATCGCATCGTCTTCGTTGGACCCCGCAATAATCTTCCCTACCTTGTCCACGGATTGTGACAGCATGTGGAAAAAGCCGGCGGTAGACCACATTAAGCGATCGGCATGGATGGTAAACCAGCTCGATGCGTCGCTCTGCGGCGCCAGCAGCGGCTGTAGGTAGCGGGCATCCGTTCGCGCCTCGAGTGAGTAGGTGAAGTAGCTTTGCAGGGCGGGCGACAACTTTGGCAGAACGTCGCTCTGCTTGAAATGATAGAAGGTACCGAACCTCTCGACCTTTCTGTCCGTCGAATCCCTCATGGTCTCGAAGCATGGCATCCAGTAAATTGGGCACGGGATGTCGAACGTGGCGGCGTAAGCGGCCGCATTGAGCTCAACATTGTACTCTGTCCCTCTCTGCTTCGCGACATCGGGATGGCCCGTGCCCGCGTTGAGGTAGATCCCGGTGCATTTGTCATGGAATAGATCCGGGTCAAGCTTGGCCGCAACGGCGAGATCACGGCAGGAGCCGACAATACTGATGTAAGCCGGCCCGTAGCTGTCGCGAAGGTACTTAAGAAGGAACTCCGCGCCGGCGCGGTCTCGCCTAGAAAGGGCATTAAGCGACGCCCGGTCATGCGTGTAGGGCATCGAGGAGCCGACAGCCATGTGGGTCGGTAACCCCGTGAGATAGCTTAGCTGCGCAACGCCGGTGACGTCCGGACTGCGGCCCGGGTAGTGATCGGGCGGGAAGTCAACCAGTACGCCGCCGAGCTCCAGTTGGCCCGATGCGGCAAGAGCGTAGACACAAGCAAGGTCCCAGTGATCATCGGGATCGATATAGGGACGAAACAGGTCGGTCTGGTGAAGCAATCGTACGGTCATGCGAATCCTCGAGGCTGTTCTTTTAACGCCCGACATCGCGACCGAGTCGGCGAAAAAGCATGCGCACGTTAAGTAATTTGTTGCAAGAATGCAATATCCTAATATTGCGAACTGCTCATGCTGTATAATAGCAATGACTCGGCTTAGGGAGGCCGCATGGCTCAGCCCAATAGAATTGCGGTGCGCGAAGCAGGCGCGGAATACGTGTTCCGCTATGCTTTCCGCTGGTAGCCGTGCTCTCTGGGGTGGAATTGACGTGAAGCAGTAATCACGCGCACGCTCGAATTCGAAGATAGAGTTCTTTCTGCCAAGAGACCGCGACATAGCAATGGTGCTCCAGAACTACGCGCTCTATCCGCACAAGAACGTGGCCGACAACATGGGCTTTTCGCTCAAGATCAAGGGTAGGCCGAAGGCCGAGATTGATGCCAAGGTGAAGCAGGCGGCCGAATCGATCTCGGCAAGCTGCTCGACCGGTTTCCGAAACAGCTATCGGGCGGGCAGCGCCAGCGTGTGGCCATGGGACGCGCCATTGTGCGCGACCCGGAAGTCTTCCTGTTCGATGAGCCTTTATCGAATCTCGACGCCTTCGTGTCGCGATGGGTGTCGAGATCAAGGAACTGCATCAGCGCCTCGGCACGATGATTGTCTATGTCACCCATGACCAGATCGAGGCGATGACCATGGCCGACAAGATCGTGGTGATGCGGGACGGCAAGGTGGAACAGGTCGGCGCGGGTTGTGTGCGTCAAGTTCTTGTGTGGATGCCAGCCATTTTGCAAGGAAGAACCTGAAGCATTGGACGCGTGATCGAGTGCGGTCATGTGTCAGGCCTTGATTTGCGGCCGTTCCATGTGCCGCGGGCCGGTATGGTGATGCGCGGATCAGGTCCAAATCAGCAAAGCGAGCTTGCGTGGGCTCTCAACTTGACTCTGGTTTTCCTGACCCCGATCTGATCGATCATTTGCCCATGCAGTTCATGCCTTCCTCACATCTCCGACGTCCCGGTCTCAGGTGCGTTGTTGCAAATCACGCAGGCACCGTCGCCGGATTCCGGTAGTCCTCCTGTTTCGTCAGCATGGCCCAGATGCCACGCGCCATCCTTTTGGCCAGCGCGATTGCCACCAGCATGCGCGGTTTCTTCAACATCAAGCGGGCAAGCCAGGAACCGTCGGGCGCGCGCCTCCGAGACGCCCATCGAACCACAGCCATGGCGCCGATGATGAGCAACCGCCGAATATCTCGCTGGCCCATCTTCGATACCTTCCCTAATCGTTGCTTGCCGCCGCTCGACTTCTGCCGAGGGACCAGCCCGAGCCAGGCGGCGAAATCGCGACCGCACTTGAAAGCCTCCATCGGCGGCGCAAAGGTTTCAATGGCAAGGGCAGCGATAGGGCCGACACCGGGCATGGTTTGCAACCGCCGAGATGTTGCAGCTTGCTTGGACAGCGTGTCCATCGTCTTCTTCAATGCCGCGAGCCGGCTGCTCAACTGGTCGATTTGGTCAAGGAGAGCGCTGCAGACGTCGCGGACCAGATCCGGCAGGTCTGCGCTCTCGTCCTCGACGATCTCTGCCAGACGTGGCAGGTGGCCGATGCCTTGCGGAGCAACATAACCGAACTCATAGAGGTGCGCGCGCAGCGCATTCACCAATTCGGTTCGCTGATTCACGAACTGCTCTCTGGTGCGAAACACGATAGCCCGGGACTGCTGCTCCTTGGTCTTCGGTTCGACAAAGCGCATTGTCGGTCGTTGCGCTGCTTCGACGATCGCCTCCGCATCTGCGACGTCGTTCTTCTCTGGTTGCCGCCCTCGATGCAAGAGCCTTCCAACCTGATGTGCCCGGTGATCGAGTGCGTTCTTCTCTCAGGCCTTTTCCTTGCGGCCTTTCAAGAAGCCGCGGGCCGGTAT
>NZ_RZSW01000220.1:0-9608 GCF_003997375.1 Mesorhizobium sp. M5C.F.Ca.IN.020.29.1.1
GCTAACTTGCGGCCGCTTCTCTATCGTTAAATCCACGGTTTTCACACTGTCTATATTGACGTCCATATAGACAGAACATCCAGTTCGCCTCACTTCTCAGCAAGGCGGCCCACCTCGGATGCGTACGGTCACACAACGGCCAGACCGCGCGTACCTTTAGAAAAAGCCAACATGACGGGCTATTCGCTTAAGCATCCTGAGTGTTCCCGGACGGGCAGCAATCAACCACCAGAATATGCCGACCCAATTGGGGGATCCGCTCTATTTGGTTAGATCCAGAGCAAGAGGCCTGGTGGGAGTTTGCGGATTCCTTGCCATGGTTGAACCGATCCCACAGGGGCATTCTCTCGATTGCCTCCCTTCTGGCCGGGCGATTGACACGCGGCGATCTCGGGACCAGTCGCATAAAATTGTTACGGCTTTGCCTCGGCTCAGTGGGTGCCACGCCCGCCGATTTTTGCAAACTGGAGTGGTCACCGCCGCTCGAGGACGATGATGATGACGAGGCGGCGGCGTTCTTCAGGTAGGGGCTATCTATATGCCGCTGCCCGACCACAGGAGCGGTTCCGCAAGTCAGCGCTAACGATCGGCAAGATGCTGGCCATGGGTCATCAGGCGACCATTCTTTGCATGACAACAGGTTGCCATCATCAGAGCCGGCCTACTCTGGTGGCGCTTGGCCACCGCATTGGACAACCCACAGACAGCTCACAAATAGAGCCCGTTCCATCCCGATGGCATCGGGATGGAACTGCATCGCTTTGTTTGAGCATGATCTTTCCCGAAAACCGGGCTCCCGCCTTTTGCTACGCTGACCTTCGGTTCGGGAACATGGCTTTGAGGTGCTGTTTATCCAGTCCTTGTTTGGCCACGACAGCCCCTCGCGGGATGTTATTTCCCCGCGTAGGTCCTTCAGGTCACATAGAATGAGGCTGCGGTGAGCGAGAGATGTGGGGAAAGCGTGGCGAACTGTGTTTGAGATGCGCCGCCGGCCCCGTCGCTGTCGAAGGAGAGCGACCCAGTCGAACTATTGTAGATGATGTGGTCGGAACTGTCATGCGCGGCTGTACCAGCAAAGAAAGCCGCGGATGGAAGCCCTCCCAAATGAAGCCCGGCAAAAATGGCGTCGTCGAGGTGGATCTTGTCCTGGTTGAAGTCGGTTATCCTGTCGACATTGCCGTTACCAAGGGCGCTATTGAAGACGAAAGTGTCGTTGCCGCCAAAGCCGCTCAACTTATCGGCACCGCCGCGGCCGTTGATGACGTTGGCGCCGGCATTGCCCTGGATGGTTTGGGCCAACCCGTTGCCGGTCAGGTTGATTGCCGTGGTCCCGGCGTCCTTTGTGGTGCCAAGGACTTCAATCGACGAGCCGGCCGAGAGAGCATAGCTCACGGAAGCCCACACCCTGTCTTGACCTTGGCCAGAGGACTCGACCACCTTGTCGCCGGCATTATCGACGTAGTACTCATCGTTGCCGCCATAGCCGATCATCGTGTGGGCGCCGGTTTCCCGAAGTACATCGGCGCCGCTGGTGCCGTACAAAGTGCCATCGCTGGTGCCGCCGGGAGGAAGGACAGTCCCGGTCCCAGACCCAGTCTCGGTCCCGATCGCGCCAGTGGTTGGGGGAGTGACGTTGGCACCTGTAACGGTGTCGCCGCTGCCTGCCTTCTGATACAGCTGGATCTCATCGACTTGCATCTGCATCGACGAGGGAGTCGAACTATTGAGAGCCGTGTGCCATCCGGCCGCGTTCGAATTCGCGACCTGATTGCTCATGATCAGCTCCATCGGTTGATTCGGAATCTGCGCCTGTGCGCTGGTCACTTGCGCCATCTGCTTCCCGTCGAGATACCAGGTGATCGACTTACCAGGATCCCAGTTGATGCCGTACGTGTGGAAGCCGGCCGTGAGGTCGACGCCGCTGTCGACGACGCCACCGGTTACCCCTGACGGCCCGTGGAGGTGGTAGGAGAACGCTTGGTTTGCCGGTCCCGAACCGGTGAATCCACCCTCCTGTATATCGATCTCAAAATTGTCGCCGCTGCTGCCGGCGCCTTTGCCGGGCATCAGCCAGAGGGCTGGCCAAGCGCCGTCGCCGCTCGGCGCCTTCATGCTGATCTGAAGGTAGCCGCCATTGAATTCGAAGTTGCCATAGCTGCTGACGACGCCGGACGTGACAGGGAATGTATATGCCGACCCCTGAGCCACGCCGTTGACGGGCTGTTTAATTGCCGTGAGATTCAACAGCCCGTTGCCCACCTTATCTTGGCTCGGCATATCGTATTCGGCATTAAACTGGTTGCCCATCCCACTTCCGCCCGATCCATTGTAATTCCACGGCCAGCCGTTGGCGGCATTGCTGGTGATGTAGGTATGCCAATCGCTGTCGAGTGCCGTACCGGAGAAGTTATCCTCGAAGACGAGGTCGCTAGAGGCAAAGCCTGTGGGTGCGGAAAGAGCCATTCCGTGATCCTTCTTTGGCGTTGAAAACAGGAATTCCACGCCGCGCATCGCCAAGGCGCGCGACATATCGCATGCCCGCTATTGGGCACCGCGAACGGATTTCAAAGTAGCGGAGATTTGGAAGTCCTCGCCCCGACATTATTGTCGAGCGAGCTTAACGCTGAACTCGCCATCGAAGGTGAGTTGTCGACGGGAATGCCCATCAGGCCCTCCCTTGAATCGGTGGGCGCGCACGCAAGGTGTTCAACGGTTCGAGCCGCAGCCGAATTGAAGTCGAGCGCAGCTCTTTGGCGGAGGCACCGCCAAGCTTGCCGTTCAGTAAAAGCACGGTAAATCCTTAGTTAGTTGCGTCTTTCTTGTTTTCATTCCACCCGCGCCCTAAGTAAAACGCAGGCATTTCCGCTCTATGATTTATACACACATCGTCTTGTACCACGTGAATGGATCATTCGTGGACGATGTACGAAAGCCAAGCGACCATTTGCGGCGAGAATGAGGCTAGGCGAAAACTTATTAACAGCTTCTAATATATCCGGTGCGTCGAACAACCACACCGAAACAGCCTTCCGGATGTCCTTCGAAAACCGTGTCCGTCGGTTAAAATGTCGCTGTTTTGGGGGTCTGTGGTCCGAGCGGGTCGTTCGCATAGAGGTCGTCGAAAAGCACGGCCGGGCTGCGTGGCGGATGGGCCGTCGGGCCTGGGCCGGAGCTGCCGGCCCGGATGTTCGACCGGCCATTTGCGCGGCCGATGCGCCGGCCCCAGGTCCGCTGTTGCGGTTCGACTAAGCTCCAGTCTCTACACGTGTTGCTGAGCGACGTCGCCGGCGGCACGGCGGCGATGTCGGCATCTTCCGTTTTCGATGATCGAAGGTAGAAGGGCTGGCACCGTTATCGAGCGCAGCCTCCTACAGCACCGGACAGGCCATTCAATCGCAACGCCAACGTGCCTGCATCGGGATTATGTCTTTCAAGATCTGAACAGCGCCAACGTGCAACCGCATCCAAGGGAAGTATGGTCGCTCAAGCGGCTTGTTGAAATTGCTGAAACGTGGCCCATAGGGGGAGGGGCATTTCGTCGCCGCGCGAGGCTGCGCAATTTGAACTGAGCAAACAGTCGACAAAGCTCCATCGTGGCCGTCTGCTAACCACTTGGCGTGCTCTTTCCCCCGCATAGTGTCTGAGAGGCAAGGCTGACCCGCCCATAAGTGGCCGTGTTCGTCCAGAACACAGACACGATAATGCGGTTTTGCTTGTCCCGACCGGGCGACAACATTCAAACACTTTAGCCTCGCTGTGGCGTCACGGGCGGCGGGCGAGGACAAGCGGGATTAAATGGGTTTCTGACTCGTGAGCTTCGCCGATTTCCGCTTCGGGGTCAGCGCCCGCCGCATTGAAGTAACGGAGCGAGACCGAACAAAGGTTGTGAGCCGCGTCGAGATCCTTGAGCATCTGCTCAACAACAAGCTTCGAGTAGCCGTAAGTATTGATCGGTCGTTGTGGATGATGCTCCGAAATCGGAAGCCGATCAGGCACGCCATAGCTCGCGCAGCTTGACGAGAACACCACCGGTATATGCTTGAAGCTGATCAAGGTTTCCAGCAGGGAGATGGTTTCGCCGATATTGTTGCGATAATAAAGCAGACGGTTTGCGACCGCTCCCCGACGTAAGCATAAGCGGCAAAATGTATCACAGCTGACGGACGGTGTTTTTCGAGTACCGAACGCACCCGAGCGGGGTCACCGACGTCGCCCAATTCGAACGGACCGAATCTCGCGGCCCAATGGTTGCCACGCGAAAGATTGTCGTAGACAACCGGCTCGAATCCATGGCGCCAACACTTTGCAGGTTTGGCTGCCAATATAACCAGCGCCGCCCGTTACCAGAATCTTCGCCACGGTCTATACCATCTCAAGCTCAACACTGCGCGAGAAGAAGCTCATCCATAGCTGTTCGGCATAGCTGGCTATAATTGGGTGAATGAGAGCGCACAGTTCACATGGGTTCAGCGGTTCAAAACTTAGAAGCATAGATTATCGCGAAGCAGCCTCGGGGCGCCGGAGATTCGGTCGATAGTCGGAATGCCGAAGCTCACGATGTGCGAGTGGTTATCCAGATGGGAGGAAGTCGCCAGCAATGGAATGGAACCGTTGTTTCCGCTCTTCGAAAGCGATCACCTGTGGCTCCTCCTGCGAGCGCGATCGGCGTGCCTGGTCGCGGCGAAAAAATGCAACGGTTGGCTTCAGCCCGCCCTTCAGTTCCACGGTCGGTTGCCAGCCCAATTCGGCTTTGGCGAGGGAAACATCGGGTCGGCGTTGTCTTGGATCGTCGCGGGGTAACGGCAAATTGACGAGTTTTGACGACGAGCTGGTTTCAGCGAGCACCAGTTCCGCAAGCTCTCGAATGGTGAATTCTCCATCATTTCCAAAATTGACTGGTCCCGTGAATGAAGCTCGACTGTCCATGAGGCGTACAAAACCATCTATTAAGTCATCAACGTAGCAGAATGAACGAGTCTGGTTGCCGTCACCGTAAAGCGTAATCGGCTCGCCGCTGAGTGCCTGAACAATGAAATTGGAAACAACTCGACCGTCAGCCCAATGCATCCGGGGGCCGTATGTGTTGAAGATGCGCGCAATCTTGATTTCAAGGCCGCACTGTCGGTGATAATCGAAAAATAACGTTTCGGCGCAACGCTTTCCCTCATCGTAGCAGGACCGAGGACCAATGGGGTTCACATTGCCCCAATAATCCTCGGTTTGAGGATGAACCGCAGGGTCGCCATAGACCTCACTTGTTGAAGCCTGCAGAATTCGGATTTTGAGCCGCTTGGCGAGGCCCAACATATTGATAGCGCCTTGCACCGATGTTTTTGTGGTCTGCACCGGATCGTGCTGGTATTGGACGGGCGATGCAGGGCAGGCCAAGTTGTAGATTTCGTCGACTTCGACGTATAAGGGAAACGTGATATCGTGGCGCAGAAATTCAAAGCGCGGGTTCGCGTGTAGATGTTCAATATTGTACTTGGTTCCCGTGAAGAGATTGTCGACGCAGAGAATCTCATGACCATCGGAGAGCAGTCGATCTATTAGGTGGGAGCCCAGAAAGCCGGCTCCTCCGGTGACCAAAACGCGTTTGCGACTCTCATAAATCCGTGGCATGTGAATCTCCTTGCGAAATGAATAGGCTGACGCTGTATTGTGCCAGTAGCGGCGAGAGTCACGTCCTGGACGTAACGCCCTTTTGTTCCGTGGCTATCTTTGGACCCTGCGAGATGGCGGCCCGTGCCCGTGCCTGCGTGTATGCAATTGAAGTAGTCGCCAATCCGACAAAGATGGCGAGCGCCTGACCGATCTTGCCAGTCGCTGCGTATTCGAGGATGGAGCGCCCCAGAGTAAGGACGTAAAGCCGCTCGGAATCCAGTCCGTCCTTAGTCCCCGCTAAGCCTACGAGTGCCGCTTTGGAGGTCCCCTCCATGCGGCACCGATGGAGGAAATACTTCCAGGTCGTGCGTTCCGCTGTAACCACATGGCGAACGCTGGCCTCGGGTTTGTATATCCATACGCCTCCAATTTTTTTTGTGGCGCGGATACAAAACTCGGTGTCGTCGCATGTATTGGCTGAGCCCCTACCGCCGCCGATGCGTCCCATTTGACCGGCAAACCCGCCGCAGCCATGCAGCACTTCGGCGCGCACTGACATGTTCGCGCCTATCACATTACGCACTTCGCCACCATTTCGTACCCGCATTCCGCGATAGGTGCAGCCGATGATCCAGTTGAATTCAGGCGGGAACCACCAGGGCCGAGGTTTGCGCCATAGAGGCTCAATGCGTCCGCCGACGCCAAGCACGCGCGGATCGGCGTAGGGCACCAGCAACTCTTCTAGCCAGCGCTCATCGGCGATCGCATCGTCGTCGAGAAATGCCACGACCGGTGCGGTTGCCAATCCGGCACCCGTGACGCGACCGCCGCACAGTCCACGCACGTTATTGTTAGGTGTGACGACGATACCCTCGATCTCGCGCCGGGCTCGCTTCAAGAGAGCCTTATTGTTGTCGACGACGAGAATGATCTCGCGGGCAGGGCTGGTCTGGTTGCGCACCGACGCGATAGCCGCGTTCAAATCGTCCCAGCGATCGAGTGTGTAGGCGCAGATGACAACCGACGCATCGATCATGGCTGCTGGTTCCTTTCGCGGGCCTGTTGAATTGCGGCTGTTACGACGATATCGCGGGGGGCGCGCGTTTGGGTGCTGGCGGACCCGACCGCACGCTTCAACTCGTCCCAGCGGTCGAGCGTGCGCGCGCAGATCACGACGGAGACTTCGGTCATGGGACTTCCCGGATGGTTTCTGAGGCCCGGCGGGTCTCGCGGGTCTGCGCCGCCCGGGCCGTCGCGGCTTTGAGAATGTTCCAAATCGCGCTTCCGTCGTTGCGGATATCGAACTGGTCGTGTTCGTCGACGGGATAACGTCCGCTGTCCTGCCGGGATACCAGCCGCCACACCATCCAGCCGGCGCAGTTGCGATCACGCGTCAGCGTGTCGAGCCACATGGCGTAAGCTGCAGCCACGTTCTGATTGGAGCGGGCATAGCCGAATTCCTCCAGAAGCACCGGCTTCTTGGCGCGGGCGGCCAGCTGGCAGAACTCGGGGATCATCTCGTTGAATTGCTGGACCGTCAGCTTGTTATAGAGCGGGTAGCCGTGCCAGGTCCCGAAATCGAGAGTCGGGATCGTCAAATCGGCTAGCTTCGGGTCGAGAATGTTTGCATGCCCTGAGCTGACAAGGTGATTGGAATCGAGGGACTTGACGTAAGCCGACATTTCGCCAGTCCAGGCCAACCGCAAAGCCTCAGGCTGCGCATTGCCTTCGTTCATCAGCTCCCAGGCCATGATGGTCGGATCATCCCGGTAGGCGCGCCCGGTGAGCGGGTTGACTCGCTGCACGACGTGGCTGACCCAGGTCCTGTAGTCGCGCTTCGTGCGCGGATCCTGGAAGAAAAACTCCGACTTCTCTTTGCTGAGGTCGGTGTTGTACTGGCTCTGCACGCCTGGGGCGTCC
The DNA here is from genome assembly GCF_003997375.1 of Mesorhizobium sp. M5C.F.Ca.IN.020.29.1.1. Classification (NCBI taxonomy): domain Bacteria; kingdom Pseudomonadati; phylum Pseudomonadota; class Alphaproteobacteria; order Hyphomicrobiales; family Phyllobacteriaceae; genus Mesorhizobium; species Mesorhizobium sp. M5C.F.Ca.IN.020.29.1.1. The sequence continues at coordinate 7,525 of NZ_RZSW01000220.1, forward strand.
CGGCTCCCATACCAGGCCCGCATCTGCTGGGCGCCGCCTGTGAAGGCCCAGAAATCCAGGACGGCGATGATCAGTCTCAGGCGTCGCTTGCCGGCCTCGGCGATGAGGAAATCAACCTTCTGCATGCCGTTGACGCCGTCATTGATCGCCATCTTGTTTTGGCTCGGGTCCCAGTAGAGCAGGTACGTGCCCTTGACCGCGAGATTGCTGGCTTCGCCTTCAAGCCGCCAATCCCAGAGCGTAGGCTTGCTTCCGTCGAGCGACCCGATCACCGGCTGGAGGAACGTGCGGACCACATTGGCGCCCATTGCCACCGCGTCGTCGAGAACGCGGGTGACCTCATCCGGCGACCCGTAGGTCAGATAGTGGTTGTTTACGCCGGTCACGAAGAACGGCCTGCCGTCCAAGGTGAAGTTCGTTCCGGAAGTCTTGATGAAGGACGTTGCCGACGGATCATCCGCGCTCGCGATTGCCGGAACGGATGCGAACGCGAACACAAGCGCACACAACCACGCCCTGCGCAGTCCGTATTTCGCCCGTTGCCATTCGATAATCATCCCTCCACATGACCCTTGCCGGAGGCACAGCACAAGAACCCCGAAGGATTACCTCCTCTGACCTCGCACAGCCCGGCGTCGTTCGGGCATAGTGGTGTTTGGCCGCTTCCAGCCGCTTGAGTATGGACCCGCGCTGTCAGGCATCTCTCAATCAAGTGTTCGGCTCCCCCACATGGCGTGTCCCCGCAACCACAGTAGGTGGGAACCATCCTCGCGTTGCGGCTTTCTATCTGCCGCCTTTGGCTCGCCGGCCCGCGGCGGAGTCCAGTGTAGGCGGATCGCCTGAGGTGGTTCTCGTCAAAGCTGTGAGCTGGCGCCATTTGAAATCGCCGTGAGAACAACAATGCGCATTTGCCTGAGTCTCGATCCGTCCCGGCTACTGCGGTGGCACCTCTGGCTGGCAGAAGCGCTCGCTGAGGTGCCCGGCAACGAAGTCTCCTGCGCTTTGGCGGCCGGTAGCCGCCCGCTGCCGTTAATCTGCCGTCTGCTGCTCGAACTCGAACGACTGGTCTATGGCTTTCGTGGGAACGGCGCCATCGACCCCGTCGAGGCGACGCTGCGGTGCCTGCCGCCGCCTCAGGCCGACCAAGTGGATGTGGTGATCGATCTGAGCGGGGCGGAATCGCTGCCGGCGGCGCGGCGCGTGCTCACCCCGGTTTTCAACGGCGCACCCGGCGAGATCGGAATCGTGGCAGCCTGGTTGAATCGTCAGGATCTACTCGTCGACCTGCATGACACGGCGCGCCCGTTGCGGCCGTGGACGGCGCGTCCGGCCAGTAGAGACCGTGAAGTGTTGGCAGCGAGGCTCGACAGCGCCCTTTCCTGTGCTGTGCCGCTGATCCTCAAAGCCCTGTGCGAGGAAACCGGTTCAGCTGCGTCCGATATCCCCGGGCCACGGATGGCAGTGCCTTCGTTTGGCGCGCTTTCGGCGCTTGCAAGAGCGACCGGCACGGTTGCATCGAAGGCGATCGGGCTTTTGGACGTCCTGGCGAGGGGCGGCAGGATGTGGGGGATTGGCTGGCGCTTCGATGAATCGGCGGGCCTGCTCGACAAAGGCGAAGCAGCATTCCGGGTGCTCACCGGAAATGCCGACAGCTACCTTGCCGACCCATTCCCGTTCCGGCACCAGGGGCAGGATTTCATTTTTGTCGAACAGTACCTCTACTCGAAGAACCGGGGGTGCATTGCGGTCGTGACAGTGAACCGGGACGGGACAGCCGGCGCATCCCGGATCGTGGTGGAGGAACCGCATCACCTCTCGTACCCGTTCGTGTTCGAGCAGGATGGGCAGATCTGGATGATCCCCGAATCGGGGGCGGCCAGAAATGTCAGCCTCTACCGGGCAGTGGAATTCCCTTACCGGTGGACGCGGGAGGCCTGCCTCATGGAAGGCATTGAGGGCTACGATACCACGCCGCTCTGGCATGCGGGCGGCTTTTGGTTTTTCGTCAGCCCAAGGCTGTGGAGGTCCACGTCCTGGGATGTCCTCAGCCTCTACCGTGCCGAGAGCCTGACCGGATCTTGGAC
>NZ_RZSW01000221.1:0-9597 GCF_003997375.1 Mesorhizobium sp. M5C.F.Ca.IN.020.29.1.1
CTGGATGGCCGCGCCCGCGAGGTGCTGGACGGCCTCGGCTTCAGCCAGGAGATGATGGACGGCGACGTCGGAAAACTCTCCGGCGGCTGGAAGATGCGCGTGGCGCTGGCCAGGATCCTGCTGATGCGGCCCGACGCCATGCTGCTCGACGAGCCGAGCAACCATCTCGACCTGGAAAGCCTGATCTGGCTGGAGCAGTTCCTGAAGAACTACGACGGCGCGCTCTTGATGACCTCGCACGATCGCGAGTTCATGAACCGCATCGTCAACAAGGTGGTCGAGATCGACGGCGGCTCGCTGACCGCCTACTCCGGCAACTACGAATTCTACCAGCAGCAGCGGGCGATCGCCGACCGGCAGCAGCAGGCGCAGTTCGAGCGCCAGCAGGCGATGCTGGCCAAAGAGATCGCCTTCATCGAGCGCTTCAAGGCGCGCGCTTCGCATGCCGCCCAGGTACAGAGCCGGGTGAAGAAGCTGGAGAAGATCGATCGCGTCGAGCCGCCCAAGCGCCGCCAGAAGGTATCGTTCGATTTCCAGCCGGCGCCGCGCTGCGGCGAGGACGTGGTGACGCTGAAGAACATCCACAAGCGCTATGGCAGCCGCTCGATCTACGCGGGGCTGGATTTCCAGGTGCGCCGCCGCGAGCGCTGGTGCGTGATGGGCATCAACGGCGCCGGCAAGTCGACGCTGCTGAAGCTGGTGGCCGGCGCTTCCGAGCCGGACAATGGCACGGTGGCGCGCGGCCCGAGCGTCAAGATGGGCTATTTCGCCCAGCATGCAATGGAAGTACTGGAGGGCGAGCGCACCGTGTTCCAGACGCTGGAAGACGCGTTTCCACAGGCAGGCCAGGCGCCGCTCAGGGCGCTGGCCGGCTGCTTCGGCTTTTCCGGCGACGAGATCGAGAAGAAATGCCGGGTGCTGTCGGGCGGCGAGAAGGCGCGGCTGGTGATGGCGCTTATGCTGTTCGACCCGCCCAACCTTCTGGTGCTGGATGAGCCGACCAACCACCTCGACATCGCCACCAAGGAGATGCTGATCTCGGCGTTGTCGCAGTACGAGGGCACCATGCTGTTCGTCTCGCACGACCGCCATTTTCTGGCGGCGCTGTCGAACAGGGTGCTGGAGCTGACGCCCGAGGGCATCCATACCTATGGCGGCGGCTATACGGAGTATGTCGAGAGGACGGGACAAGAGGCGCCTGGGTTGCGGAGCTGAGGCGCAGGCCCGGCGCTGCCGCTCACCGTCACCCCAACGCTCGGAGAGGAAGCCGCGGGATGCTCAGCCGTGCAGAACAATTTCGCGCAGCGGATTGCCGCCGTCGATGAACAGCCGGCCTTGCGCCGTCAACGCCGCCTTGAGCCGTTGCAGGGCGATCTTTCCTGCCTCGGGATGACGCCCGTCCAGCGCGCCGACGCGCACCGCAACGGCAATGTCGAAGTGCTGCTCGCCCGCCTCCAGCTGGAAATCCTCGATCGCGACCTGACGCAGGCTCAGCCGGCCCGCTGCAATCTCGGCGCGCGAGGCGGCCCTGGCCTGCGCGATGGCCTTGGCCGAGCGGTCGATCGCCAGCACGTGGCCGTCGCCAATCCGGCGCGTGATCTCGCGCGACGCAGCACCCGGGCCGCAGCCGATCTCGAGAACCCGCATGCCCTGCTGCAAAGGCAGTGCGTCAACGATCGCCAAAAGCCTTGGCGACAGACCATTGGTCATTCCCTCGTCTCCAGCCTCTTCCGGGATCCGAGATTAGCGGGCGCGGCTGGCGGCAGGAAGGCCGACACCTGAGGGATAGTCGATGTGTTCACCGGCCTCGACGACCGGCAGCCGGCGAAAGCGAACAGTAGGAGGTACTTAAAAAGCGCTTCCCGGATTGAGCGAAAAACCCCGAGCGGCCCGGCGTCGTTGGCCTGAGGGGGGGACTGGCGCCGAGCCTAACCGGTTGGGGGGTAGATCACCGGCCGTAGAGATACATACGCTTAAGCTAATGTAAGCGCAAGCTAATGTTATGCGTTAGCCGTTTCCAGCGGCTGTTTCCTGACCATGGAAGTTTCTGCCGGCCGCTTCCTTGCTGCGCGCTTAATCCGGGTGCTGGAACTGACGCCAGAGGGCATCCACACCTGTAGCGGCGGCAATGTCGAGCGCACCGGCCAGAGGCGCCAGGGCTGAAGCGCAGAGCTGGTGCTCGCTTGGGGCTTCTCGATCGTCGGCTTGACCCTTCACCAAGCCGGCGACATTGTGGATGTGCTGTTCGCCAGTCCATAGCGGTCGTGTGGGAATGGATTTTCGCAACGCCATCGATGAATCGCTGGCCTGGGCCAGCCGATGGTTCGACTATGCCGTCACGCCGTGGTTCTTCTATCAGGCTGCCATCATCGTCGTGCTTTTCCTCGTCGCGAAGCTCGCGGCGCAGCGCATCGAACCGTTCATGGAGAACCGGGCACGCCAGATCAAGGGGCATCCCGGACTGTTGAGGGTCGTCGTTGCGCTGTTGCGGCGCACCGACTGGATCCTGTTCACGGTCTTCCTGCTTGCCGCGCTCACTCTCATGCGCGCCGTCACTTGGCCAAGCCGGACCCATTTCATCTATATCGCGCTCTCGCTATCCCTCGCGTGGCTGTTCGCATCGGTGCTGTCGCGCATCATCCGCAACCGCTTTGTCGCGCGGGCTCTCGCCTGGCTGACCTGGATCTATGCGGCCCTCGTCATTCTGGGCATCGATGACGCCGCCGCGGCTTTCCTGGACAGCCTCGCAATACCTTTGGGGGCGGTGCGCCTTTCGGCGCTCATGGTGCTGAAGGCGGCGCTGCTGCTGATCGCCACGGTTTGGCTTGCGGTGGTCGTCGGCAAGTATATCGATGAGCGCGTCCGGATCTCCGAAGAGCTGACACCCTCGATCCGCGTCCTCGTCGGCAAGGTCGCAAAAGTGGGCCTTGTGCTGGTGGCGGGTGCCATCGCCCTGTCTTCCGTCGGTCTCGACCTGACGGCTCTGACGATATTCTCCGGTGCCGTCGGCGTCGGCCTGGCTTTCGGGCTGCAAAAGGTCGTTTCAAATTTCGTCTCCGGCATGATCATCCTGCTCGACAAGTCCATCAAGCCGGGCGACACCATTTCGCTCGAAGGCACCTTCGGCTGGGTACGCGAATTGCGGGCGCGGTTTGTCTCGGTGGTGACGCGCGACGGCCGCGAATACCTGATCCCGAACGAAGACTTCATTACCCAAAGGGTCATCAACTGGTCGTTCAGCGACAACCTCGTGCGGCTCGACGTGAATTTCGGGGTCTCTTACGACGCCGACCCGCATAAGGTCAGCGAACTGGCGATAGCGGCCGCCATGAGCGTCGGCCGGGTCGAAGCGGACCGGCGGCCGGTCTGCTGGCTCACGGACTTCGGCGACTCCTCGCTCAATTTCGTGCTGCGCTTCTGGATCCACGACCCTCAGCAAGGTCTGACCAACGTGCGCGGCAGGGTACTGCTGGCGCTGTGGGACACCTTTAGGGAAAACGGCATAGACATCCCTTATCCGCATCGCGAGATCATCATGAAGCCGGATGGGCGCGCTGTGAAATCAAGCGGGCGCTGATGGGTAGGGTGCACCGGGTCGCGGCGCCGAAGCCGCTGAGCGCGGCCTTTTCGTCCCTGCCATCTCGGCAACGCTTATTGCCTTCAAGCCATGGCTCCAATGCTGTATCCAGCCCCGAATTCAAGGAGCCTTCGATGACCTCACACCTCGACATCCCCGACGCCGGCATGGCTGCAGCCGGCATGACGGCCGATGACGGGCGCGCCCACGATGATGACGCCTCGTGGCAGGACGATGTTCGCGCGGGCGTGCGGCATGTGCGCGATCTGGATTCCCTGCCGCTGTCGCCGGCCGAGCGCGAGGCGGCTCAAGCCGCGGCGACGCGCCACAAGGTTCGCATCCCAAAAGCCTATCTCGATCTGATCGACTGGAGCGACCCCGCCGACCCCATCCGGGCGCAGGTCATCCCGTCGCCCGAAGAACTGGCCGAGCTGGAAGGCGAGCTCGATGATCCGATCGCCGACCATGCCTTCAGTCCGGTGCCGCGATTGACGCATCGTCATGCCGACCGGGTTTTGCTGTTCCCGACCTATCAATGCGCGGTCTATTGCCGGTTCTGCTTTCGCAAGGAGTCGCTGACTTCGATCGGCCGCGGTTTTTCGCGCGAGGCGCTGGAGCCGGCCTTCGCCTATATCGAGGCCCATCCCGAAATCCGCGAGGTGATCCTGACCGGCGGCGATCCGCTGTCGCTGCCGGACAAGGCGCTTGCGGAAATCCGCGCCCGCATCGAGGCGGTTCCGCATGTGCGGCTCTTGCGCATCCACACCCGCGTGCCGGTCGCTCTGCCCTCGCGTATCACCTCAGGGCTGGTTCGCTCCCTGCAGGGCCGGCTGATGGTCACGGTTGTCACCCATTTCAACCACGCTTGCGAAATCACTGATGCCGCTGAGCAGGCCTGTCGCGCGTTGCGGCAAGGCGGCTTCGTGCTGCTGAACCAGAGCGTTCTCCTGAAAGGCGTCAACGACACGGTCGAGGTGCTGGAGGAGCTGTGCCGCGAGCTGATGTACCGCCTCGGCGTAAAACCCTATTACCTGCACCACGGCGACCTCGCGCGCGGCATGGCGCACCGGCGCACCACCATCGCCGAGGGACAGGCGCTGGCCAGCGCGCTCCGCGCGCGCCTGTCGGGCATCTGCAACCCCGTCTATGTGCTGGACCTGCCGGACGGCGGCGGCAAAGTGCCGCTCGGCGCATCCTATGTCGAGGCGCAGGACGTAGCGACCTGGCAGATTCGCGGGCAGGATGGCGAGCTGAGGGCGTATACGGAGATTGTCGGCGACCTTTGAACCCTGGGTTCCTCGCCCCCGAAGCGGGAGAGGTGGCTCGCGAAGCCGAGACGGAGAGGGGCCTTTCGAGAAACGGAGACTTCCTTCAGCGCGCAAGCTTGTGCCACTCCTCGTTGGAACCGTATCCAATGCCTCGCATTTTAGAGAGACGGGGCAAAGGAGCGCAACGTGAAAGCTTTATCGGCGGTACTTGGCGGCTTCGTGCTGACGTTGGCGGTTTTCGCCAGCGGATTAGCTTTCGCCGTCTGGATTCTTTCCGCCGAGCCGGTGCGGCAGGCCGCCCCGACTTCCAGCGTTGCCGAACTGTGGCCGAGGGAGCCGCGGAAGGTGAACCCCGCTTCGCAGCGTCTTGAGCGCCTTCCCGCCCGCGAGGTCCCAGAGGTCGCAGTTGATCAGGTCCCCGTCGATCGCTCCGAGAAACCTGTCGATGCCGCAGCTTCGGTGCCCGACCCCACCGCTACCGCCTCTATCAAACCGGCAGCCGACGAGCAGCAGGCGCTGCCCGCCGCCCACGTGGAATGGTGCGCAAGCCGCTACCGCTCCTACAGGCCAAGCGACGACCACTACACATCCTATAGCGGAGAGCAGCGTCCCTGCATCTCGCCCTATCTCGATGCCGGCGCGGCCAAGCGCGTCGTACAGCCTGCCGAGAGCGCCAGCTATGCCGAGGCGACCGACACGTGGTCAATGGATGGGAACGTTCCGGCGGATGAAACCGGTGGCGCCTGGCTTCCGCCCGACCACGTGCAATATTGCTTCAGCCGCTATCGCTCCTACCGGCCGGAAGACAACACCTACCAGCCCTATTCCGGCGGCCCGCGCCGGCAGTGCGAGTAGGTAGGGCGGGGGCGGGCTGGCGGCTGCAGTGCGTGGCGCCTTTTGGACCCCACCCAACGATCACACGCAGATTTCTTGGATCGTTCGGGTTGGCGCGGCGTTCATCCGATACCCAAAGGAGGAATCAACATGGGCGACGACCGGGAAGACAGGATTCGTGAGCGCGCATATCAGATCTGGGAACGTGAAGGCCGCATCCATGGCGATCCCGAGCGGCACTGGCACCGGGCCGAGGCCGAGATCGACAGGGAGGCAGCCCTGCCGCTGACGGCAGGCGATGCCCTGCCGGAAACCCGCGAGGTCGCGAGCTCCGACGTCTTGACGGTGGAGGCCCTGGCGGTGCGCACCGGCATATCGGGCGACCAGGCGCAGGAGCTGCTCGACAGGCTGGGAAACGACCGGGCGGCGATCGAGCAAGCCGCGCGCAACCTCAAGGGGAAGCGGCGGCTCGGGGAGTGACAGATGATCAGAAAACTCAAAGACGGAAAATACCGCCTCTATTCGCGCAAGAAGGACGAAAAGACCGGCAAGCGCCGCAATCTCGGGACGTTTGACAGCCGCGAGGCTGCGGAGAAGCACGAACGCAAGGTGCAGTATTTCAAGCGGCATTGAGGGGGCGTGCCGTCGCCTGCCAGGCAGCCGCGTCGGATGCCTGGCGGAACCTGAGCCTGCGAAGACGGCGGCCACGCGTCTCTGCGCCGGACACTTTACGAGAACCTGGTGCGTTCACATCAAGCCTTAGTCCGGAAGCAGGTAGCGACGCCCATGGCGGCTCCAGCGACGTCCCAAGATCGATTTTAGCCAAAGTCTAGCTTTTCGCACTGATCTCCGTCGCATCAGGAGCGAAATCTGACGTCAGGCTCCGTATTCCGACGTCGTACACGCGTACTTCCTCATCGAAGCCCTTGAGGTGGCGCGCGCCGAGGGCGACCATCGGAATCTTGCCGCCGACGGAACACGCCACAGAGTCATCGGTGAGAATTTGCTGATCATCGGCCGACGAACACAGTCTGGACGCCAGGTTCACGACATTGCCGATCGCGGTGTAGTCAACGCGGGCCTCATAGCCAATTCGGCCGACCGTCGCCCATCCCATCGCGAGCCCTATGCCGAAACCGACCGCGTGGCCGCGCAGACGCCACGCGGCGATCAGCCGTTGAATCGCGTCCTGCATGTCAATCGCCATCTTGACAGCGCGAAGCGCCGGCTCCGCGCGCGGCACAGGAGCGTTGACAAGCACCATCAACCCGTCCGCCGAGAAGTTGGTCAGCGTCGCCTCGTAGCGTGTGATGATCGCGCCGAGAGCCTCATAGTAGTCGCGCAACACCTTCATGACGTCATCAGGTTCCGCATGCGCCGAGAACGCGGTAAAGCCGCGTAAATCGCAGAAGACTGCGACCACCTCAGCCCGCTGGCCCGCGAGCACGCTCTCGTCACCGGACCTTTCCACGAGCTCGGCGACCTGCGGTGAGAGAAAGCGTTTCAGCCGCGCGATCCGCTCGGAGCGATCCCGCGATATGGCGAGTTCCTGCGCCATCTGGTTGAACCGGACCGCCAGCCGTTCAAGTTCATCTCCAGTGGCGATGTCGATCCGGTGATCGAACTGTCCGGCCCCAATTTTGTCGGTGCCCTGCTCCAGCAGGCGGATCGGGCCGGTCATGCGCCTGGCAAGCCAGTAGGCGAGCGCCGCCGCCAAGACGATTGCCGCAAGCAACAGGCCACCAGTGCGCCACAAAGAAGCATAGAGCGGTGCAAACGCCTCTGCCTGCGGCTGCTCGACGAACACAGTCCAGCCAACACTGGGGATCGGTGCCATCGCAGTCACGACGCGTTCATCCTCGGCGTTGCGGGCCGTCGTCGCCTCGCCACCTGCTGTGGCGATCTCGTCCCGCAATCTGAGCAGGGCCTCCGCAGTGTTCTCGTCGGTGCCCCGCAACACTTTGCTGATGTCTGGGTGAGCGATGATCCGGCCGTTCTGGTCGAGAACAAATGCCTGGCCGCTGCGCCCCACACGAATTTCCGAAATGACAACCCAAATGAGCTTCAGGTTGATCTCGACGACGACGATGCCGTATCTCTCGCCGGGTCCCCACAGTGCCATGGTCATGAACGGTTCGGAGCCATCGCGGTAGGTGACCGGGCCATACCATATGCCCGTCGACAGGGCTCCCACAACGGCAGGATCACCTGAGCGATCCAATCCTCCTTCAACCCTGTTCAGGTCAATGCGGGAGACGTGCAGCCGCTCCACGCCAGCACGGTCGACAAGACTTATGCTGACGATTGCAGGGGCTTGGCGCATCGCCCGCAGTGCATCCAGCCGTTGTCCCCGGGTGTCCGCGGTCAAGGTCCTTTGGACCATCCAGCCGAGCTGATCCCTGATGTCGTCGAGAAAGCTCTGCATCCTGCCGGCTGCCGATCTGGTCTCGGCCTGCAAGAGAGCGCTGAGCATGGCACGCTGGTCGCGATAGCCGAACCAGGCGTCGCTGATGCCGCTGGCAGCTATGGGGACAATGACGGCGGCGAACAACGCGATGAAGTATTTCCGAAACAGTGATCGGCGCACGGGAGCGGCTTCGCGATGGATCGAATCCCGCACATCATCCTCATTCGATGACTTCGTCAGCCATGAGCAAAACGGTCTGCGGCAGATCGATGCCGAGGGCATTGGCCGTTTTCAGATTGATCGACAGCTCGAACGTCGTCGGCTGCTCGATCGGCAGATCGCCAGGATTCGTTCCCTTGAGAATCCGGTCGACATAGAAAGCCAGCCGATGCAGCATCTCCGCGTAATCTGCGGAATAGGCAAGCAGACAGCCGTTTCGCGGATACCACGGAGCCCATGCCATCGTCGGCAACCGCTGTTCGAGTGCCAGATCGGCGATATGTGCCGCCTCGCCGGCAAGCATGACGTCGGGCAGAACGAAGATTGCCTGCACGCTCTCTTTCTTCATTTCCGGGATTGCGACATCGAGGTCCGCCGGCTGCCTGATGTGATGAAGCTTCACGCCAATGCCGAGCTTTTCGGCCGCGCGCATTGCATCAGCCTCGAATGGCAAATAGGAAACGTCCGGGTTGGCCAGAACCCCGATCGTGACGATACCCGGAATTGCTTCTTTCAGCAGTTCCAGACGCTTGGCAGTAAGTTCGGTCGCATAGTAGCTCACCCCGGTAAAATTGCCGCCTGGCCTGGCGAGGCTGGCGACGAGGCCAGCGGATATCGGATCCCCGCTGACGATCGATACGATCGGGACCGAATCCGTCACCTGGTGGGCTGCACGTCCTGCGGGTTGAGAGCTTGTCACGATCACGTCCACAGGAAGCTGCACCAGCTTGCGCGCCGCTTCGGCAAGTCTGTCGTAACTCTTGCCGGCCGCCTGGCACTCGAGCACAAAGGACTCGCCCATCCTATAGCCCAGTTCCTTGAGCCCCTTCAGAAACGGTCCGAATTCGGCCTGAACAGTACCCGGGCTGCAGTCCCAATAGGTGAGAAGGCCGACATGCGGAACAGTTGCGGCCAGCCCTTGGCTGGCCGCAAACGGTCCAACGAACAGTGCCAGCAGGTAGGCAAGCGAGAAATGCCCTTGACGCATTGGATCCACCCGATGGGTTCGGATCGGCAGCCGATGTCAGGACCATTCCCAAATGACGCGAATTTCACGCTTCGTCGGGCTGCTCATCCAAAAAAAAGTCGTTACCTACATCCAGCACTTGGTACCCAAATATAGCGCTATTTGATCCACTCAGAAAGCGACACCACCAGCTGCTGGGCGGAAAGCGCGAAAGAGACGCACATGACCCCGTTTCGACCGCGCGAAGGTCAGAAAATGGCGTCGACAACCGTCATTCGCGGATATCGCATCAAACGAAGTTGTTGGCGCTAAGCTGACATTCAAC
>NZ_RZSW01000222.1:0-9586 GCF_003997375.1 Mesorhizobium sp. M5C.F.Ca.IN.020.29.1.1
CCCGACGCCCGTCCGGCCATCGTGCTGACGATGGCGTCGGCCGGGATCATGCCGGTGCCCCAGGCCGCCGGCTGCTGCGGCGGGCCAAGCAGGATGCGCTGCGGGTTGTCGCGCGTGCCTTCGCCGGTAACGCCGGCCGCCCACAGCCGCACGGCCGCGTCGAAGACCTTGCCTTGCCACCACCTGGGATAGCGGCCGGTGAGGTGCATTGCCCATTCCGCACCGCCGGCCCTTGTCTTGCCGAGCTGGTTGCCGGCCATGAACAGCCGCTCGCGGTTGGTCGCGCCCGCCGCATGGAACTCGGCCTGCCTGAGGTAAGGCCGGTAGGCGGCAAGCTGGTTAGTGCGGCGTCTGCGGTCCAGTTCCCTGAGCAGGCTCAGATACTCCTTCTTCGCCGCCAAGGCCCGCGAGGAACGGCCCGAGGACGGCTTCGAGGCCGCGGATGCGCTGCCTGATTTCGTCATCGCTCAATCCATCCAGAGTGTTGATGTTGGCGCCGAGATCCTTGGGCAATACCGACAGCACGATCTTCAGATACTGGTCGGGCTTTTCGGTGCGAACCTCGGCGATGACGCCGGCGCCATGCGCCCGGAAATCGGCGCGGATCGCTTCGAGGAAACCATCGCCCAGCGTCTTCTTCGCCCGCTTTGGGCGCGGCGCCGGCGGCCGCGCCGGTGTGCCGGGCGGCTTGCGCCTGGCGCGACCGGGCGACTTGGCGGCGGAAGCTTTGTCAGTCATTGGCTGCGGCCCCGACAGGCTCGGCTGGCCCGATCCCGGCCGCAGTGCCCCCGGCTGTGTCGGACTTCGCCGCTTTGCTCGCCGCCGGCCGTGCAGCCCTTCGGGCCTTACGCGGCTTCTTGCGGGGTTTGGCGCGCGGCGCTCTGGCGGCGCCGGTCGCGCCCTCGGTCGCCTCGGCGGCCGGTCGTGACACTTGTTTCAGCCTGGCGCGGACCATACCGACCGCACGGGCGTCGAGACCATGTGCTCCCACGGCAAAGCCAAAGCCGCCGACCGCATCGACGGAACCGCCCCGGACCATGCCGATCCGCACGCCGTCCGCGACCGGCTCGACCCGGCCGAGGCGCGCATCGGGTACGCCCTCGAACTGGCCGATGGCGCTGACGACCTCACGGCCGTCATCGTCGATGATGATGGTGGCATAACGGTTGGACATTGGGGGTCTCTGGGAGGTGCAGTATTGGTTACGGGAAGGGTCGCGATCGTTCGCGCCCCTCTGTCCGGCAGGACAGGACAGAGGGGGTGCTGTCCCGCCGACATTTGCTATCGGCAACACAGGCACAAACGTTCGAGAAGGCTAAAAACAAAAACCCGCCTCGGCGGGCGGGTCGTTGGCGCAACTCAGCACCATGACTATATTCCTAGCATAGCTGCCGTCACAAAGCAAGCGAAATCTCGTGGGCCGGCCCAAAATTCGGGCCCGCGCCGCGATATGCTGCAGCTGTCCGGATCGGAACCGGCGTTCGCGCGTTTGCAACTTTGCCAATGGGAGCAAAGCCATGAATGTCGCCAATCTGCAACTCGAAGGCCTGCTGATGGCCGTCGCATCGATCAATCAGGTCCTGGTCCGCAAGGGCGTGCTGACGGTCGAGGAGATAGACATCGCCTTGCGCAAAGCCGAAGCCAGCGAGACCAGCGAGGAGCGGTCCGAAGGCATGTCGGCGTCGAGCCGCGATGCCGTCAACTTCCCGATCCGGCTGCTGGAACTGGCCAATCAGTGTCAGCCGGAGGCGGACATGCCGTCGTTCTCGAAACTGGCGCGCATGGTCGGCCAGATGAAGGAACCCTACAACGACCAGATGTGAGGCGGCGAACAGAACTGACGCGCCGAGGCGGCCAGTCTAGCGGCCCTGCATGATCCTGATGACCTTGCTGTTGTCGGCGGTGGGCGAATGCAGCTTCACATAGTCGGCGTAGGTCAGCCTGCCATTGGCAAGGGCATTGCTGATACGGCTGCAGAAGGCTGTCTCGTACTTCGCCACGCTCACATCCATGATCGCGGCGTAAGTCTTCTTTTGGCCGAGCGGTGTGGCTCTCTCTCTTGCAATGCAGTCCTTGATGACCATGCGCTTCACGGCAGGGCTGCCTTCAAGTGTGGCATGCATCGTGTTGAACTCTCCTTCCGTCAGCGTGGTGCAGCCGGCAAGCAGTGACGTGCCGACCATGACGGCAGCAAAACGCATGGCGATGTTCATGAATTCCCCCAAAGACCCGCGTCTTGCTTATCGCGTTCAAAGTCACAACTACAGAGGCAATACAAGTCCATCTTCGCCGAGCCGAAACATTAGGGGCGGCAAATATATCGTACTACGCCGCCGGCCTGCTCCGTACTTTGCGACCGCAGCTCCCGGATCAGGATCTGGCGAATTCACGGTTCAGCGTCAGCACGCGGCCCGGCCCGTGCACTGCGGCAAACAGCAGCCCGGCCAGGAAAGTAAAATGATCGACGAAGAAGCCGAATTCGGCCTGGTTGCCGGCCCAGTGCGACGGCCCGTGGAAGGCAAAACCGAGGAACAGCACATAGGCGCCGGCGACAAGAGCGGCCTGCGAGAAGAAAGCGCCGGTCAGGAAGCACAGCACGAGGACGATTTCGAGCAGCGCCGCGCACCAGGCCAGAAACAACGGGAACGGAAATCCGGCGGCGGCGATGTAGCCCGCGGTGGCGCCCATATCCATGAACTTGAAGGCCACCGCCATCAGGAAGACAGCCGCGAAGATCAGGCGGCCAATGAGGATTGCGGCGGTCTGCCATGGCGTTTGAAGGACTTCGGACGGCATGTCTCTCTCCCAGCTGTTGCGACGGTTTCGACCCAAGGACGATCGGTCGGCCGCAAATCCGACATCGGCCGAAACTTTCTATGCCCTGTCCCCTCATGAATAAACCGTCCGGCTGCGATCGTCGCAGCACCGCTGCTGTTTTACGTTCATCACCAGGATCCGGCGACGGCCTTGACCGACGGGAGTTCCTCGCCTAGTTAATAGACAGACCTGTCTCACATCTTAGGGTGACAAGCCATGATCTCATCATCGCCGCTCGGCTCCGATAAGCGCAGGCACGTCGTCGAAACCGCTTATGCACTGTTCAAGCGCGACGGCTTCCATGCCACCGGCATCGACCGGATCATCGCCGAGGCGGAGGTCGCCAAGATGACGATGTATCGTCACTTCCCAAGCAAGGACGATCTGATCGTCCAGGTGCTCGACTATCGCGCCCGGCGTTTCGACCGTCAGCTCGATCGCCTTGCGGAAGAAGCCGTCACGCCCGAGCAGAAGATCGCGACCATCTTCGACTGGTACGAGCGCTGGTTTCGCAGCGCCGATTTCCACGGCTGCCTGTTTGCGCATGCGCTGGCAGAGTTTGGCAACCCAGAGCACCCGGTGTTCAAGGCCGTCGCCGGGCAGAAGAACGGCCTCAGGCGCAGGATGCAGTCCATCCTCGAGGACATCATGCCGCCCGACCGGGCCGCAAGCACGGCGGCGGCGCTGCTGATGCTCATCGAGGGGGCAACTCTCATGGCTGAGATGGGACAGGCCGACACAGCCATTTGCGATGCCCGCAAGGCTGCCTTCAGCATCATCGCCGCTCCCAGCGCCATGACCGCGCCATGAGCGCGACGGTCATCGGGCTGGCACTGCTTGCCGCAATCCTGCATGCAAGCTGGAACGCCTTTCTGCGAACCGGAGCCGACAGGCTGTGGACCGTCACTGTGATGAGCTTTTCGAGCACGGTGGTCGCCATTCCGTTGGCGATCTCCAGCGCGTTTCCGGCACCCCATGCCTGGCCCTATGTCGTGCTCTCGGCCTGCCTGCAGGTCGGCTACACCATGTTTCTGGTGGCCGCCTACAGGAACGGCGAACTGGGCCAGGTCTATCCGATCGTCCGCGGCAGCGTGCCGCTGCTGGTCACGCTTGGCGGATTTCTCCTGGCCAACCAGCATCTCGCCATACCGCAAATCCTCGGCGTCGGGCTCGTCGCCGGCGGCATCATGAGCCTTGCCTTGGGAAAGGGACGGACAGACATCACATCGATCCTCCATTCGCTGGCGGCGGGTGCGATCATCGCCGCCTATGCGACGGTCGATGCGATCGGCGTTCGTCAGTCGGGAAGCGCCACTGCCTACACCGCATGGGTTCTGCTGATCTACGGTGCCCTGCTGCCGGCAGCCTTCATTGCCTTCCGTGGCCGGCTCGTCGTCGATGTTCGCTCTGCCGAAACGCTTAAGGCGCTCGGCGGCGGCGTGTTCGCGCTGCTGGCCTACGGCCTCGTGGTCGCCGCTTTCGCGCTCGGGCCGGCCGGCCCGATCACGGCGATCCGGGAGACCAGCGTCATCTTCGCGGCGTTGATCGGTTGGCTGTTTCTCGGCGAGGTGCTGACGCCCCGGCGCATCGCCGCCTGCGCCATCGTCGCACTCGGCGCCATCTGCCTCGGCTATCAGCCGTGAGACTCCGGCGGGGCGCGAAGCGGCCTACTCGGCTGCCGCCTCCGGATGGCTGATCGGTGCCCGCACCGTCCCGTACTGGCTGCCCCAGCGGTCGGTCATCTCGCAGCGTATGTCCCACAGCTCCGGGAAGAAGCGATGAAGGGCGCCGGCCTGCAGCAGCTCGACCGGCCGGCCCTTGAGCGATTTCGAGCCTAGCCCGATCGAACGGTGGATGAGGTAGAGATGATTGGCGCGGAATTTCTGGAACAGCTCGTCGAATTCGATCAGCGCCTCGGCGACGACATAGCTGTCGCCGTGATCATACCTGATATCGTAGACATCCTCGACCGAGAGCCCGCGACCATCGAGATAGGACGCTTTGAAGGCCCGCCACAGGTCCGGCGGCATGCGCAAGAGCAGCTTGAAGCCCGGCGATTCCTGGCCGCTGCCATTGCCGAGCTGCAGGCGAATCTCCTGGTATTCCTTGGGCGACATGGTTTCGAGCAGGTCGAGCTGCGCCGTCATCATGCGCATCAGCCGATGCACGCGCCCCATCAGCGTAACGACGCGATGCGTGTTCTGCTGTTCGAGGAAGTCGACGACATCGACCAGCGTGTAGGTGATGAGCTTCATCCACAGCTCCTCGACCTGATGGACGATCTGGAACTGCAGCTCGTCGGCATTCACCATCTCGGCCAGCGGCTTCTGGCAGGCGAGAAGCTTGTCGCACCTGAGGTAGACGCCGTAGTCGCGCATCTCGGGCGCTTCGATGCGGGCATAATAGTCCGGCTTGTGCATGGCAGCTGCTCCTTTGCCCGGCCGTCGGTTGAGGGCATCCGAGCCTGAAGAATAAGCGCTTTTGGCTTGAACATTGTTCCATTCTGTTATTCAAATAGCGAGAATTGAAGGACGAACTCCCATTTATGGAGCCGTCTTGGAGAACGTTTGATGATGGATGCCCTTGACCGGAAGATCGTCGCTGCGCTGGAACGCGACGCGCGTACCTCCTTCGCTGTGCTGGCCGACGAGGTCGGTTTAAGCAAGACGCCGTGCTGGAAGCGGGTCAAGGCGCTGGAGGACGCCGGCATCATCCGCGGCTACTCGACACGGATCGACCCGGCAAAACTCGGCTTCGGCATCGAAGCCTTCATCCAGGTGTCGATCGATTTCGAGCTTTCCGAAGCCTTCGAGGCCGCCGTCCAGGCGCACCCACTGATCCAGCGCTGCCACGCCACGACAGGCGAGGCCGACTATCTCCTGCAGATCGTGACGGTCGACATGATGGCGTTGGACAGGATGCTGCGCGTCGAGCTCAGCCGCCTGCCCGGCGTGCGCCGGACGATCACCTCGATGGCCATGCGCGAGATCAAGGGCGACATTTCTTTCGCCAATGCCGTTGGGCACACGCAGCAGAAACGATAGGCGCTCGGCAGCGGCCGGGTTCGTCCGATTGGATCCAGTCACCGGGATGGTTCAGGCTGCGGTTTTGTCGGGCTTTTCTATCCCCGATACCGGGCTTGGGGCTGGATCGACATCCGGCTCCTTCTGCTGTTCGGCGTCAGCTTTCCGCTTCGGGCAGTCTTCGTAGCCGTGGTCGCGCCCGCCGCAATAAGCGCAGCATTTTGCAGGGATATCGGGGCGAAACATCGTCATGCATTGAAATGCACGTGGCGCCGGTCTGGTAGCGTCGCACCGTTGCCTTTCGCTTACATTAGGGATTTGGCGCTGAATCCGAGGCTTAAGGCGTGTAGCCCAGCGCGGCCAGGGCAGACAGCCCTGCAACCAGGCCAATTGCGATAACAATGCCGAAATGCCGTTCCAGGAATTTGCGCCCCTGCCAGTCGAATCGCATAGCTGAAACTCCGCCGCGTAATCTGGGGCAATGTGTTCAGGCGTCAAGGCCGGGGTCCTTGACAGGCGGTAGACAGGCAGCTGCCATTGTTCATATCGTGGTTCATATCGGAACGCGGAACGACACCTCATGGCCGAGCATTCTTCATCGGCGGGAGAAAACCACTCCCAGCCCGCTGCGGCATCTGACCCCCGCCTGGCCTTTGTTTATGCGGAAGCGGTGCGGGGTCTCCTGCATCAGCAGAACGTGGTGGAGAGCCTCAATACGCGAGCGGGCAATCTGATCTTTGCAACCGCGTTCGTGAGTTCTCTCCTCGGCGGCAGGGCTCTCCTGGACGGACTGGGGCTGTGGGACTGGCTGGCGCTGGCGTTGCTTTTCCTGATCGGGCTGCTGGTCGTGATCATGTTGTGGCCCTACTACGCCTATACGTTCCGCTTCGATCCAGAGCAGCTGCTCCAGGACTTTGTCGATAAAGACCCTTCCGGCACCATGGATGTGATGCACCGCGCGCTTGCGCTGCGCATTAAAACCGACATGGCCAGCAATTGGCGGATCATTCAGCGCTTGCGCATGTCGCTACAGCTTGCCTTGTTTCTATTGTTGCTGGAACTTCTGGCGTGGCTGTTGGCCATAACGCGAGTTTAGGCTCAGGCACATTGTCTAGCATCGTAAAGACTGCTTTGAGGCAAGATACGCGACAATCTATCGTCCTAAAGCTGAGCTTCGATAGCCGCCTTGTCTATAACAGACCATGCTTGTACAATTTTTTTGTCACTAAATTCGTAGATAATATTCTCAGCAAAGGAAACTCTCCGCCCGTTTACTGGGAGGCCAAGGAACATTTCTTTCGGCGTACAGTCGAACGCTAGCCGGCTCGCTATATAGGGCGGATCGGAAATCAGCATCTGAACGTTGAAATGAAGGTCCGGAATTTCAGCAAAGTCTCCCTCCAGCATTTCGAGATAACCTGATAACCCCAGCCGCCGGCCGTTGTGGATCACCTCATCATGAACGAATTGTCCCAGCTTCGGCCAGTCCTGCTTATTCAGGCAGGCAATGTAGTGTCGGTAGACGTCAGAGAGGTCGGTTTTAATCACGGCGATTGCTCCTATCTTCTACAAGGCCCTGCTGAAAAGGGCGTGTCTCGTGCTCAAGCAGATGACGGCATGAAGGCGGCTTCATGCGCGGATGAGAAAGTGCTAGACAGCGTTCACTTCCTCTACTCCCGCTTCGTCTAATGGTAGGACAGCGCCCTTTGAAGGCGTGAATCGTGGTTCGAGCCCATGAGCGGGAACCAGAAATTTCAAGAACTTAGAAGAATTTCGTCGCTCTATCGTCCAATATCTGGCCAATAATTGTCCGAGGTGGCGAAGGGCGATGAGCAGAGCGGCGAACTTGGCAGTTCCTCCCACCATCGCGTTCCAACATGCCCGAAACATACTCGTTGTCACGCATCGGTAGCCAGCCGCTTAGTTACCAACCGCTTAAAGCTCTCTGGACTCTCCTCTGCGGCGAAGGCATTCTCCCGCTTACCAAGGCGCCGATCAGGCTAACCGGTGGCGAAAAGCGCATCGGAAGGAGGCCGTCACGGCGACTTCTGCGCCCTATTCTCAGGCTGCTATTCCTGAGCGTGGGTTGCTCGCCATCGCAACTACTCAGTTCTTGGTCGAGCGCGCCGATGCGGTAGGCCAAAAGGCGAAAATGTCCCGTTGCATCAAAATACTAGGGGTAACGATCCTCTGCCTCACGGCATTCCCGGCGCTTGCCGGCGTCGATGTCGAGCAGGCGTTGGAAAGCTTCCATAGTACCTGCCTCGCCCTTGGACCGGATTTCGACCGGACAACGGCCGCCGCCGACGGGCTTGGATGGGAGCCGATTGCTGAAGACGCGTTTGCGAAGCTGGCTCCACTCGAAAACGCACGAGCCATGAGAGGGTGGAGGGCGACCGGCAAGGCCATGCCGGAAGGCACCGTGGTCGGCGTTTCGAAGGCGACGCTGAACGGCAAGGCGGTGCAGACTTGCACCGTCGCTATCGTTGACGTCCATGTCGAATCGTTCCTGAAGAGTTTTTTCACCCGGACCGATGCCGAGAAGATTTCCGAAGAGCGGAACGAAGTGCAGGTGTCCAGGCTCTACATACTGATTGCCGGGGATCGCAAGCAGTTCGTCAATCTCAAGTTCCCGGCTTCGACGGGAGAAGGCATGATTGTGGCGAGTTCGATCACCGGCGAATGACTGGTTCGGCTGAATCCTCGGCGATCTTAGAGAATTTCATGGACGGCAACTGCAACCAGGATGGCGCCGGCGACCGCTTCGATCGAGCGGATCGTAGCAGAGACAAGCTTCGGCCGCGATTTCAAAAGGTTGACCAGCTGCATGCGGAAGAACACCGCGAAGAGCGCGACGGCCGACAGCGTGAGCGCGACCCCTGCCATCATGGTCACCGCGAATGCGATGCCGGCTTCCGGCACGCCGCGGATCATGGCGAACGTCATGACGAACAATGTCAGAGGACATGGGATCAGGCCTGCCATGATTCCGACGGCGAAGCCCTCCTGGTGGTCATGCGGGTGAACTGGGTGCCGGAAGGCTCGCCATAGCATCCATACACCAATGAGGCCGAGAAGGCCTCGGCTCAAATCCTCCAGCATTGGCGCGCGGCCGACGCTTCCCAGCGCAACCGAGACCAGCGGAAGTGACAGGAGTGCAATCAGCACCGCTGAGGTGACGTGGGTGACGGAAAGGACAAGCGAGACCGTCAGGCTGCGCCCGAATCCGGCTGACGATCCGGCCAGGTAAGTCGCCAACACCGATTTGCTGTGGCCAGGCGTCATCGCATGCACCGCCCCGAACACGATGCCCATCGGCAGGAAAGCCGCCAGAGCGCTCCAGCTTCCGTCCTGGGCGAACGCCTTTATGTGCCCGGCGAAGGCGAGATAGATGTCCCGTTGGAGTTCGATGATCGTCTGCAACATGCCCGGGCCCGAATCACGCGCTGCCGCTCAAGGCTCACGCGGCCATTCCGGATGCAGCTTATCGATCACAAAGGCGTGGGCATGGCGATATCCGGAATGGTGCGTCCCCTCCGCCCAATGCGGATCATCCTCGGGAAGACCGGGATGCGGATGTTCAAGCACTTCCGGATCGGAAGCTGGCCACACCAGGAATGCGGCAATCAGGGCAGCACCCGCGATGCAGGCGAGGATCACGAATGTCGCCGCCAATCCGAAATTGACGCCCAGCCATCCAGCCAGCGGATAGGTGACAAGCCAGCAGGCATGCGAAAGCGCGAACT
>NZ_RZSW01000223.1:0-9585 GCF_003997375.1 Mesorhizobium sp. M5C.F.Ca.IN.020.29.1.1
GTCCCGCAGTCCGGCGAGTTCCGCAAGTTTCCGGTCGATTTCAGCGAGCTTGGCTTCCGCTATGGCCTTCACATCCGCGCTCTCGCGCTCCTTGTCGCGGTAGAGCGAAAGGAGCTGTCGGCATTCCTCCACAGAGAAGCCAAGGCTTCGGGACCGCTGCAGGAAGCGCAGGCGATGCACGTCGGCCGTCGAATAATCCCTGTACCCGTTGTCGGCACGATCAGGCCTAAGAAGACCGATGTCTTCGTAGTATCGGATGGTCTTTGGCGGCAGGCCGGACTTTTCTGCGGCGGTTCCTATGTTCATGATCTGACCTCCAAGCCTCCGCGAACGCAGTTGTAGCGCGTTGCCGATCACGGAAACCGACGAAAGGCTCATTGCCGCTGCCGCGATCATCGGCGACAGCAGCGTGCCGAAAACCGGGTAGAGAATACCCGCCGCTACCGGTACGCCGAGCGCGTTGTAGACGAAGGCGAAAAACAGGTTCTCCTTGATGTTGCGGATCGTCGCCTGCGACAGCCGCCGCGCCCGGACGATGCCGTTGAGATCGCCCTTGAGCAGCGTGATCCCGGCGCTCTCGACCGCAACATCGGCTCCCGTTCCCATCGCAATGCCGACATCGGCCGCCGCCAATGCGGGCGCGTCGTTAACGCCGTCGCCGGCCATCGCGACGCCTGCACCTTTCGCATGCAGCTCATCGATCAGCGTCTTCTTGCTTTCGGGCAGCATATCGGCCCTGACTTCGTCGATGCCGAGCCTCGAAGCTACAGCTTTGGCGGTGCGCTCGTTGTCGCCCGTCGCCATAATGATCCTGAGCCCGCTGTCGTGCAGCGCGCGGATCGCTTCCACCGTTGTCGCCTTGATCGGATCGGCGACGGCGACGAGACCGGCAAGCCTGCCGTCGGTCGCAACGAACATCACGGTCTTGCCGTCGGACCGCAGCGCATCGGCACGCTCCTTCGCCACCTCCAAGCCGATGCCCAGATCGTCCATAAGCAGCGCGTTGCCGAGCGCGACAGCGCGGCCCTTGACGGCCCCTCGGACTCCCTTGCCGGTGACGGCCTCGAAGTCACCGGCCTCGCCGATTTCTGCGCCGCGCTCCCGCGCGCCCTCGACGATCGCCTCGGCCAGCGGATGCTCCGAACCCTTTTCCAGACTGGCGGCAAGGCCGAGCAGTTCGGTCTCAGGAAAACCGTTGAGCCCGACGACATCCGTCAGCCTCGGCCTGCCCTCGGTAAGCGTGCCGGTCTTGTCGACGATCAACGTATCGACCTTAGCGAAGCGTTCCAACGCTTCCGCCTCCTTGATCAGCACGCCGGCCTGTGCGCCACGCCCCGTGGCCGTCATGATCGACATCGGCGTCGCCAGCCCGAGTGCGCAGGGACAGGCGATAATCAGCACCGAGACGGCCGACACGATGGCGAAAACCATGCTCGGCTGCGGGCCGATAACCGCCCAGACGATGAAGGCGACGACGGCGACGAGAACGACAGTGGGCACGAAGTAGAATGAGACGCGGTCGGCAAGGCCCTGGATAGGCGCGCGCGAGCGCTGTGCCTTGGCGACCATTTCGACGATGCGCGACAGCATCGTATCTGCGCCGACTTTCTCGGCGCGGATGACGAGCGTTCCGTTCTTGTTGAGCGTGCCGCCTGTGACTGGGGAGCCAGCCGTCTTCTCGACCGGAACGGATTCACCGCTCAGCATTGATTCGTCGACTGAGGAGCGGCCTTCGAGCACGGTTCCGTCGACCGGCACACTGTCGCCGGGCCGCACGCGCAGCCGCTCGCCCGCCTTCACCTCGTCGAGCGGCACGTCTGCCTCCGAACCGTCTGCCGCAATCCGCCTGGCCGTCTTCGGCGCGAGGTCGAGAAGCGCGCGGATCGCCGAGCCGGTGCGCTCCCTTGCCTTCAGTTCGAGCACCTGGCCGAGAAAGACCAGCGCGACGATCACCGCGGCCGCCTCGAAATAGACCGGAACCGTGCCGCCATGGCCGCGGAACTGGTGCGGAAAGAGGTTGGGGAACAACGTCGCCACGACGCTGTAGACATAGGCCGTGCCGACCCCGATCGAGATCAGCGTCCACATGTTCGGACTGCGGTTGATGATCGAATCCCAGCCGCGATGGAAGAAGGGGATGGCCGCCCATAGCACCACCGGCGTCGCCAGCGCCAACTCAATCCAGGCTGCCGGCTGCTCGCCGAGCCAGTCGCGGAACGGCAGGCCGAACATCGGTCCCATGGTGATCAGAAGCAGCGGGATCGACAGGACAGCACTTACCCAGAGTCGACGGGTAAAATCGACGAGTTCCGGATTAGGACCCTCGTCGCCAGTCGGCACGCCCATCGGTTCCAGCGCCATGCCGCAGATCGGGCAGGAACCCGGCTTGTCGCGGATGATTTCCGGATGCATGGGGCAGGTGTATTGCGTGCCCTTCGGCATCGGCTCCGACGCTGGCCGGCCACTCAGAAATTTGCCGGGGTTGGCCTCGAACTTACCCTTGCAGCCGGCCGAGCAGAAGTAGAAACCCTTGCCTTCGTGGCGCGCGAAGTGCTTCGCTGTGGCGCGCTCGACGGTCATGCCGCAAACTGGATCGATCGCCTTGAGAAAGGCTTCCGGCTCCTTCATGAATTTCGTCCTGCAGCCTTCCGAACAGAAATGATAGTTATGGCCGCCGAAGGTCGCCGAAGGCTTTCCGGCGGCCGGATCGACCGTCATACCGCAGACCGGATCGCGGATGACGACGATCGAGGTAGCGGCCGACGCGTGCGAGGAACAGCACGAGCCATGCGATATGTCGGTGTGGGTGGCGTGATCGTGACGGTCGCTCATGGAGCACTCCTAAATGGGCAACTCCCCCACCACCTACGGTTTCCAGTTACTGGAAGGTCAAGTGGCTTTCTGCAAAATGATCTCTTACCTTCCGCCGCGATATGGCCGGCGCGTCCCCGGGGGTTGCCGCAGGATGAGATGGGTGCCCCCTCACTCGCCGCCAAGGCCTTAGCCACTATGCCGCCGACAGAAAATTGGACGATTGGTGCGTTTAATCGCCGGCGCTAGGCGGCGGCCCTGACAGGCTCGAAATCTATATCAAGAACCGCCTCGAGCTGCCGGTCCATGAAATACTCCGGTATGCTCTTTACCAGCAAGTTGCGTAGCGGGACGACAAGCGGGTTCTGCCATTGCGCAATTTTGGCATAGAGGCGTGATTCAACCGCGACCCTATGTGCCCTGTCGAGACGGCGTTTGTCATACTCGCGGATGGCCCGGTCGGCCGGAAGCCGCCCGAACAACGCTGCAAGAACGGCCGCGTCTTCCATGGCAAGTCCGGCGCCTTGTCCCAGATCTGGCGTCACGGCATGCGCGGCGTCGCCAAGCAAAACCGCTCTTCCGCGCGTGAACGAGGGCATTGGATCGAGATCGAGAATGTCCGCCCAGATCAGCGAGTCCGCCGGGGTCCGATCAAGGACCTCCGGGACTGGCTCGTGAAATCCGGAAAACATCGCCTGCACTTCTGCAAGATCGGCCTGAGCCAGCTTGGGGTCGTCCCGGTGATTGGCACCACAGCAAGCAAACCAGTAGACCCTTTCGCCGGGGATCGCGGCCAGGCCGATGCGTTTTCCGGCTCCCCAGCTTTCGGTAAGACGCGCGGGGTCCATTCCTTGCGGGAAACCGGGCGCGATGGCTCGCCAGCAAGCGTAGCGAGCGAAATGCTCACGAGATTGCGGAAACAGCGCTCTACGAACCGCGGAGTGAATGCCATCGCAAGCGAGCACCAGCTCGCTTTCCACAATCTCCCCATTCGCAAAGCGCAGGGCGATGTTGTCGCCAACCTGCCGAGCATCCACGCATTCCATTTCGGTGCGGATGATCGAACGTGGTAGTTCCGAAAGAAGGGCCTTGTGGAGATCGCCGCGATGCAGCACGGCCATGCTGAGGTGACCATATTGCTTACTGAAGCGCTGAAAATCCGTGGATTGGAGAACTTGTCCCTTGTCGTCGAGAAGATCGAGCCTGTGTATTGGCTGCGCCTCGGCCACAACCGCTTCGTAGAGCCCGAGCGTACGAAGGGCACGAAGCGCATTGGCGCTGAGACTGAGACCCGCACCCAGAGGTTTCAGTTCGCTCGCCTGCTCGTAAATCTCGGTCTCCCATCCGAGCAACCGCAGGCCCTTGGCCACTGCAAGTCCGGCGATGCCTGCGCCAATGATGACCGCGCGCATGTTCACGCTCCCTTTCGCCTTTGCCACGCGGCAAAACACTTTGCGAGACCAAAGTGTTCCCGAGGAAACAGGCGGCTAACGCCTTCGCCAATTTCACTCGAAGGGAGGTCTGCGGTGTGGCGTACCGACGCCCTGGAGCTCTGACGATCGCGTCCGAGATTCGCGAAATCATGTTACAGGCGTTAAATAACTTCGCATGGACAGGGATATGAGCCAGACGCAGAGTTCCGTCGGCGCTTCGGCTACGGTGGCATTCATCGATCTTGCGGGCTTTAGCGCCATCGCGGACGTTTATGGAGATGCAGCGGCAATCGATGTGCTCGAGATTTTCGAGAGCATGGTCCGCGAGGCGCTCGCTGGCTACGAGCCTCCGATCAAGTGGATCGGGGATGAAGCGATGCTCTCGTTTCCGGAGCCGGAGTTAGCGATCCAGGCGCTTGGAACGCTGTTGCAGGCATGCCGGGAAGAACCGCGCCTTCCGCTCACCCGGTCGGCGCTGAACCATGGACCGGTCATCCGCAGGGCAGGTGATCTGTTTGGATCGACCGTCAACATAGCGGCACGTATTGCTGCGCTTGCGTTCCCCGGTCAATTGCTTGCGACTCAACCCATTGCCGACGCCGCTGCCGCCAAAGGCATCTTGGTGCGGGATCTCGGAGAGGTGGCGCTGCGGTCGGTAGCTGATGAAATCCCTCTTTACGAGATCGAACTTGCCCCCTCGCCTGACCCGGCCTGGATCGATCCAGTGTGCAAGATGCATGCTCCGTATGCATCCTATCGACGGGCCGCCCCAGAAGGGCCATGGTTTTGTTCGCCGCGTTGTGAAGAGGCATATCGGAAGTCGCCGCAGACCTATCCACTGGCTCGATGACACGGCTCCCCTAGCTGCCTTGGCGCCCCCTCTCGGCCTATACTCATTGCGCAGGTGAGATATGCTACGGTGCCGGAAGTCGCCGCAGCATGATCGGCTGCCACAAGTGGCACATTGGTGCCGATGAGCGCACTTTCAGAGTTTCGCCGACTTTCATCCTGATCGCGTCCGTCGAAGGATAGGTGCGGCCGTTGATGGTGAAATAATTGTCCGCCGGCGGAAGCCAAATCCTTCCAGCTGCTGGAAGTTCAAGAGTTGCCGTCCAGCCATGGCCGATCCGTCGTTTCCAAGAAAGTCACGGAGAATGGGTTCCATGGGCGTTCTCTGCTGCTTGACTCTCAGCCTTTTTCGCGGCAGGTTTGATCAATAGGTCAGACCAATTTACCGATCCGCGATCAGCCTAATGATTCCGTTGAAGTAGAATGGGTAACAATGCCGATCCAGGCCGTTGAACCGCGTCGACTTTACCGACAGATCGCCGATCAGCTCAGGCAGCTGATCGACGCGGGCGAGTTCGCAGTCGGCGATCGGCTGCCGACCGAGCGCGAACTGGCCGATCAGCTTGGCATCTCCCGCCCGACCGTCCGTGAAGCGCTGATCGCGCTCGAGGTCGAGGGGCGCATACGCATTCGCGTCGGCTCGGGCATCTACGTCACCGAACCGCCGCGTGCCGAAATTTTGACGGCAGAAATGGATGAAGGCCCGTTTGAGCTGTTGCGGGCGCGCGAGTTCATCGAAGGGGCGATCGCCGCCGAAGCCGCCCTCCAGGTTCAGCCGATCGACATCGAACATATGGACGACGTGCTGCGCCGCATGGAGAACATACTTCACCCGACCAGGACGACGATCGCGCTCGACCGCGAGTTCCATACGATGGTGGCGGGCATTCTCGGAAACGCCGTCCTGGTGCGCTTCATCGGCGAGCTTTTCGACCAGCGCATGAACCCATATTTCGAACGCCTGTCGAGCTATTTCGAGAACAGGGAGTCCTGGCGGGCCGCCGCGGAGGAGCATCGCGCGGTGCGCGACGCGATCGCGGCGCGCGAGCCCGAACGGGCCAAGGCCGCCATGCAGGAACATCTGCGTCAGTCTCAACTGAGATTCTCACGCAATTTCGGTGAGAAATCTGCGGCCAAGGAGGTCGCGGGATAGGAGTCGGCCGACCGGGAGGATCCTGTCGGCACAGTCAAATCCAATCACAGGGAGGAATATGATGTTGAGAAAATACGCCGTTCTGCTCGGCACGATCGCCGCAATCGCTCTGTCCATGGCTTCGGCCTCTGCACAAACCGCGCTGAAATGGGCTCACGTCTACGAAACGTCCGAACCCTTCCACACCGAGTCCGTGTGGGCGGCGGAAGAGATCAAGAAGCGTACCGACGGCCGCTATACAATCGACGTCTTCCCGGCCTCGCAGCTCGGCAAGGAAGCCGACATCAACCAGGGGCTGACCCTCGGCACGGTTGACATCATCATCTCCGGATCGAGCTTCGCCGCCCGCGAATTCCCACCGATCGGCGTGACCTACTTCCCGTTCACTTTCCGCGACGCCGATCATCTGCTCGCTTACACCAAGAGCGACAAATACAAGGAGTTGACCGGCGGCTACGAAGAGGCGTCCGGCCATCACATCACGGCGACCACCTACTACGGCACCCGTCACACGACCTCCAACCGGCCGATCGAAAAATGCGCCGACATGCAGGGCCTGAAGATCCGCGTGCCTGATGTGCCGGCCTATCTCGCCATGCCGCGCGCCTGCGGCGCCAACACCGCGCCGATCGCCTTCGCCGAGGTCTATCTCGCCTTGCAGCAGGGCACGGTGGAAGCGCAGGAAAACCCGCTGACGACGATCGACGCCAAGAAGTTCTACGAAGTGCAAAAGCATATTATCCTGACCGGACACATCGTCGACCATCTCAACACGATCGTGTCGCAATCGCGCTGGTCGCAATTGTCGGACGAGGACAAGGCGATCTTCACCGAGGTGATGCAGGAAGCTGCCGCGCGAGCGACAAAGATCATCGTCGATCGCGAGAAGGCCCTGGTTGAGACCTTCAAGGAACGCGGTCTCACCGTCACCGAAGTCGATCGCGCCGATTTCGAAAAGAACGTGATGGAGAAGGTGACGTTCGAGGAGTTCGGCTACCGCAAGGAGGATTGGGAGGCGATCCGCGCCGTCAAGTAACCTGCATCAATCCCGGCCCGGCGCGACAAGCGCGTCGGGTCTGCCGCTGTCCCAACGGTGTCCGGAGCTTGCCGATGACCCAAGAGGTCCACACCCAGGTTACCCCCGAAGAACTGGCGCATGCATTCGAGGAAGAAACCGCGCCCGTCGATCTGTCGCGATACGCGGTGGAAGACTGGCTCACGCTCGCCGTGTTCTGGGGCATGTCGCTCTGCGTGTTCCTGCAGTTCTTCACGCGCTACGTCATGAACAACAGTTTTGCCTGGACCGAGGAGATCGCCATCAACTGCCTCGTCGTCGTGGTCTTCCTGGGCTCGGTCATGTGCACGCGCACCACGCGCCACATCCACGTCGACGTGCTTTATCATTACCTCCCCGCTGGGGCGGGGCGCTACCTGGCGCTCGCGGTCGATCTGATTACCATTTGCTTCTTCGCCTATATGTCCTGGCTCCTCTGGCGCTATGTCGGGATCGTCCACCGCGAGCGGATGGTCACCATCAACCTGCCGCGCAACGTCGTCTTCTACGCCGTCTTCGCCGGTTTCGTGCTGATGATGCTGCGCGCCATCCAGGTATTCATCGGCAACATCCGCCGTGGCTACTCGGCGCTGGAGCGCCCCGCCGCGTTCGACGGACTGGGGGAATAGGCCATGCTGCTTCTGATCGGAGCGTTTCTCGTCCTGATGCTGGTCGGTGTGCCCGTCGCTGCGTCGATGGCGGTGTCGTCGCTGCTCTATCTCGTCTTCTATGGCGTGGCGCCCGACATCATTGCCGCGCAGCGCATGATAGCCGGTGTCGAGAGCTTTCCGCTGCTCGCCGTGCCGTTCTTCATCTTCGCCGGCAATCTCATGAACATCGCCGGCGTCACCGGGCGGATCTATTCCTTCGCGCTGGCGCTTGTCGGCTGGATGAAGGGCGGTCTCGCCCAGGTGAACATCATCGGATCGGTGGTCTTCGCCGGCATGTCGGGCGCAGCCCTTGCCGATGCCGCCGGTATCGGCACTATCGAGATCAAGGCGATGCGCGACCACGGCTATCCCGTGGAGGCGGCCGTCGGCGTCACCGCGGCGTCCTCGACGCTCGGTCCGATCTTCCCGCCGTCGCTGCCCTTCGTCATATACGGCATGATGGCCAACGTCTCGATCGGCGCGCTGTTCATGGCCGGCATCCTGCCCGGCGTCGTCATGACGGTGCTGATGATGGTGACGGTCGCGATCTTCGCCCATCGCCGGGGCTGGGGTTCGGACACGCCGTTCAAGTTGAACCGGCTCGCCGCCGCCTCGATCGAGGTAGCCGTCGTATGCTGCTTTCCCGTGGCGGTTTATGTCCTTGTCGAGATGGGACTGTCGCTCAATATTGCCGTTGGCATCGCGCTCGTCGTCCTGATCGCCTGCGACTGGTATTTCGATTTCTCCGCCGTCATGGCGCTCATGACACCCATCATCCTGATCGGCGGCATGACCATGGGCTGGTTCACGCCGACCGAAGCGGCCATGGCCGCCGTCATCTGGTCGTTGTTTCTCGGGCTCGTGCGCTATCGCACGATGACACTCGCAGCCTTGGCCAAGGCCAGTTTCGACACGATCGAGACGACCGCGTCAGTCCTCTTCATCGTCACAGCAGCGTCGATCTTCGCCTGGTTGCTCACGGTCAGTCAGGCGGCGCAGCTCTTCTCGGTCTTCATCACATCGCTGACCGAAAACAAATGGGTGTTCCTGATCCTGGTGAACATCCTGATGCTGGTAGTCGGCTGTTTCCTCGACACGATCGCCGCTATCACGATCCTTGTTCCGATCCTCCTGCCGATCGTGGTCCTCTACGGGATCGATCCTGTGCATTTCGGTCTGATCATGACGCTTAATCTTATGATCGGTCTCCTCCATCCGCCGCTCGGCATGGTGCTGTTCGTCCTCTCGCGGGTCGCCAAGCTGTCGGTCGAGCGTACGACTATGGCAATTCTGCCCTGGCTCGTCCCGTTGATTGTCGCGCTGATCCTGATCACCTTCATCCCCGCCATCACGCTGTGGCTGCCGACGCAAATGGGACTGATCCGATGACCGACAGCGCAGTCGCCGCGACGCTGTTCGGCCCCGAGGATCTGCGTGTCGTCGAGCATCCGCTCGGCCCCCTCACGCCGGGAATGGTGCGCGTGCGTTTCGGCGCAGGCGGCATCTGCGGTTCGGACCTGCATTATTTCCGTCATGCGCGGACCGGCGATTTTGTCGTCACATCGCCGCTCGTGCTTGGCCACGAGGTCGCCGGAGAGATTGTCGAAATCAGCGCGGACGCGCCCGGACTTGCCG
>NZ_RZSW01000224.1:0-9584 GCF_003997375.1 Mesorhizobium sp. M5C.F.Ca.IN.020.29.1.1
GGACCAGGGTGTGGAGATCGTCATCACGAATGGCGGCGGTCTGCGCGCTTCGATCGACCAGGGCACCGTCACCATGGGCGAAGTGCTGAACGTGCTGCCGTTCCAGAACACATTGGCGACCTTCCAGATTTCCGGCAAGGATCTGATTGCCGGGCTCGAGAACGGTCTCAGCCAGATCGAGGACGGCGCCGGACGCTTCCCGCAGGTTGCCGGCCTGAAGTACTCATTCGACAAATCGGCTGCCCCGAATGCCGGGCGCGTCAAGTCGGTCGAAGTCATGCAAGGCGGCGCGTGGACCCCGATCAATCCGGACAAGGATTACCTGGTCGCCACCAACAACTATGTGCGCCAGGGCGGCGACGGCTACAAGGTGTTCGCCGACAAGGCCAAGAACGCCTATGATTACGGACCGGGCCTCGAACAGGTGGTCGCCGATTATCTCAGTGCACATCGGCCCTATACGCCGAAGCTCGATGGCCGCATCACCGAGATCACGGCCGCCGCCGCGGCGGAACCGGCCAAGGAACCGGCCCAGGAACCGGCGAAGCCGGCCGAGGCTGCGCCCGCTCCGGCCGAGCCCGCAAAACCAGCAGAAACGGCTCCAGCCGCGACTGCGGAGCCAGCGATGCCCGAACCGCCGGCCGGTTCGGACGATATCGCCACGACGCCGCCAGCCGTGCCGGCGGAACCCGCCCCGGCAACGCCGGCACCTGCCGAGCCGGCAAAGCCAGCCGAGACGGCGCCCGCGGCACCGGCTCCTGCGGCGGAGCCGGCCCACGAACCAGCCAAGCCAGCCGAAGCTGCGCCTGCCGAGCCGGCAAAGCCGGCCGAAAGCAGCCATGTGATCGTTGCCGGCGACACCTTTTGGGATCTGGCGGAAAAAGCCTATGGCGATGGCGCCAAGTGGAAAACGATCTCCGACGCCAACAAGGACTATGAGGCGCGCCGCCTTCCCGTCGGCGTGACCTTGACCATCCCGGCCGCAAACTAAATTCTTCCGTCATTGTTGGAAAACCCGTCCGGGTAACCGGGCGGGTTTTCTGCTTTCCGCCTGAGGTAAGATAAGGTGCGGCCAGACGCTGCATTGAAAACCGGCGCGGCATCGCTAGTTTCGCGCGGTGTCCGGAGATCCCTTATGACGCTTTCCAACCCTGTCGATCCCAAGGCTGCGAAGGTCCTCGGCCCGCCGCCGGCAGGACAGCCGCCGGTCGGGGCGGGCAGGATCGGCGTCATGCTGGTTAATCTCGGCACGCCCGACGGCACAGAATTCAAGCCGATGTGGCGCTATCTCAGGGAATTCCTGTCCGATCCGCGCGTCATCGAGCTCAACAAGGCGATCTGGTACCCGATCCTCTACGGGCTGGTTCTCACCACGCGGCCGAAGAAGTCGGGCGCCAACTATGCCAGGATCTGGAACCGGCAGCGTAACGAGTCGCCGCTGCGCACATACACCCGCGCTCAGAGCGAAAAGCTGACCGAGGCGCTGCGCGACCTGCCCGGCGTCACCGTCGACTGGGCGATGCGTTACGGCAATCCTTCCACCGAGAGCGTCGCCAAAGGGCTGGTCGCGCAGGGCTGCGACCGCATTCTCTCTTTTCCCCTTTATCCGCAATATTCCGCGACCACCACCGCGACCGCCAACGACCAGCTGTTTCGCGCGCTGATGAAGATGCGCCGCGCCCCGGCGATCCGCAGCGTGCCGCCCTACTATGCCGAACCGGTTTATATCGAGGCGCTTGCCCGTTCGATTGAGCGTCATCTGGCGACCCTCGCTTTCGAGCCGGAGGTGGTCATCGCCTCCTATCACGGCATTCCGAAACCCTATTCCGACAAGGGAGACCCCTATCAGGCCCATTGCCTTGAGACGACCCGGCTGCTGCGGGAAAAGCTCGGCTGGGATGAGAAGAAGCTGATCACCACGTTCCAGTCGCGCTTCGGTGCGCAGGAGTGGCTGCAGCCTTACACCGACAAGACGGTCGAAAAATTGCCTGGAGAAGGCGTGAAATCGATCGCCATCGTCAATCCGGGCTTTTCCGTCGACTGCATCGAGACGCTGGACGAGATCGGCAGGGAGGCGGCCGAGACTTTCCATCATGCCGGGGGCGAGAAGTTCGCGCACATCCCTTGCCTCAATGACAGTGACGAGGGCATGGCGGTGATCGAGGCGATGGTGCGGCGCGAATTGTCGGGCTGGATCTGAAGCGGATACAATCGCGCGCCGCTAACCCGCTTTCTATGCACCGTAATCCACTATCACCTGATTGTAACGTTCCTGAAACACACTTAAGTGTTTGGTGAAGTCGGCCGCGTGAAACACTTCCGTGGCCGTCATCTGAGGGAGGGCCAAATGGATTTCAGTGGTTTCGATATCGCGCTTCTTGTTCTTGTCGCTCTTGTCGTGCTCGTGCTTTTCAAAGGCATCCGGACAATCCCGCAAGGCTATAATTATACCGTCGAACGCTTTGGCCGCTATACCAAGACATTGAGCCCCGGCCTCAACCTCATCGTGCCGTTCGTCGACCGCATCGGCGCCAAGTTGAACATGATGGAGCAGGTGCTCGACGTCCCGACCCAGGAGATCATCACCCGCGACAACGCCACCGTCGCCGTCGACGGCGTGGCCTTCTACCAGGTGCTCAACGCCGCGCAGGCCGCCTACCAGGTCGCCGGGCTGGAGAACGCCATCCTCAACCTGACTATGACCAACATCCGTACCGTGATGGGCTCGATGGACCTGGACGAGCTTTTGTCGAACCGCGACGCCATCAACGAACGCCTGCTGCGCGTCGTCGACGAGGCGGCGCATCCCTGGGGCATCAAGATCACCCGCGTCGAGATCAAGGACATCAACCCACCGGCCAATCTCGTCGAATCGATGGGTCGCCAGATGATGGCCGAACGCAACAAGCGCGCGCAGATCCTCGACGCCGAAGGCCTCAAGCAGTCGCAGATCCTGGAAGCCGAGGGCCGCAAGGAAGCCGCCTTCCGCGACGCCGAGGCGCGCGAACGCTCGGCCGAGGCCGAGGCCCGCGCCACGCAGGTGGTGTCGGAAGCGATCGCCAAGGGCGACGTGCAGGCGCTCAACTACTTCGTTGCGCTGAAATACACCGAAGCGCTGACCAGGATCGGCTCCGCCACAAACAGCAAGGTCGTGCTGATGCCGATGGAAGCTTCATCATTGATCGGCACGCTCGGCGGCATCGGCGCGATCGCCAAGGAAGTCTTCGGGAGCGAGGGCAATGCCGGCCCGCCGCGGCAAGCTTCACGTCCGCCGGTAGTTCGCCCGAGCGAAAGCTGAGGCCGATCCGATGTTCGACCGCATCATTTCGGAACTCGGTCCCTGGAATTGGATGGTTCTCGGCTTTGTTCTCCTCGTAATGGAGGTCATCGCACCGGGCATCTTCATGCTATGGATCGGCATCGCCGCGCTGCTGATCGGTGCAGTCTCCCTGCTCATCTGGGACGCAGGATTCTGGACCTGGCAGATCCAGGTTCTCGCCTTCCTCGCTTTGTCGCTGATCTCAGCCTATGTCGGCAAGAGACTGGCGGGCGGACGCCATGACCCGACCGACCAGCCGCTGCTCAATCGCCGCGGCGAACAAATGATCGGCAGAATGGCGACACTTGCCGAGCCGATCAAGGACGGGCGCGGCCGCATAAAGCTGGGCGACACGCTATGGCGCGTCTCAGGCCCCGATCTGCCGGCCGGCACGCAGGTGCGCGTGACGGGCGCGGCCGACACCGATCTGGAGCTGACGGTCGAGGCGGTTTAGGACCGATCGTACCCATCTCGGCGGGCGACTTTTCAAACAGGCCTGAGGTCTGTCAGGCCGCGCCGATGCGCAGCAGGTCGTGCAGATGGACAAGTCCGACCGGCCGTCCGCCCTCGACAACCATCAGGCTGGAGATGGCCGAATTGTTGATCGTCTGCAGCGCCGTCGCCACCAACGTATCCGGCCCGGCGGTCTTCGGCTTCTTGGTCATGACCTGATCGACACTCATCGCCAGAAGATTGCTGCCGATGTGGCGCCTGATATCGCCATCGGTGACGATGCCGATCAGCGCACCATCCGCGGCGGTTATCGCCACGCAGCCGAACCCCTTGCGCGACAATTCGAGGATCGCTTCGCGCATTCCGGTGCCCGAAGGCACCAGCGGCAGCCTGTCGCCGACATGCATGATGTCGCGGATCTGCGTCAGATTGGCGCCAAGTTGCCCGCCGGGATGGAAGGTGCGGAAATGATCCGGCGTGAAGCCGCGCGCTTCGAGCAACGCGATGGCCAGCGCATCGCCGATCACCAGTTGCAGCAGCGTCGATGTAGTCGGTGCCAGGCCGTGCGGGCAGGCTTCCGGCGCACGCGGCAGCAGGAGCACCACATCGGCCGCACGCGCCAGCGCCGATCGCTCTCCGGCGGTGACCGCGATCAGCGGAATCGAGAAGCGCCTGGAATAGGCGATGATGCCCTTGAGCTCGCGGCTCTCGCCCGACCACGACATGGCGATGATGGCATCGTCCTTGGCGATCATGCCGAGGTCGCCATGATTGGCCTCGGCAGGATGGACGAAGAAAGCCGGCGTGCCGGTCGACGCGAGCGTTGCGGCGATCTTTGAGCCGATGTGGCCGCTCTTGCCGACGCCGGTGACGATGACGCGGCCCTCGATTTGCGACACCATGTCGACGGCGTGCGCGAACGGTTCGGTCAATCCGTTTTCGAGCGCGGCCGCCAGCGCCGCGACACCGGCCTGCTCAGTCGCTACCGTTCTAAGCGCCGAGGCGATCGAAGCTTGCCCATCGAGCCGCTTCTTGTCTGGGGATCTCGCATGCATGGCTGATGCGATTAGCGCTTTGCCGCGCGCCTGTCCAACGGAATTGCCATCCAGCCAGGCCTGATCCACCGCTGCCTCAACCCTCCGTTAACCATCCCCATTTACGGTTCGGTAAGTATGGCGCGCGTGCGCCGCGCAAGCAGTGGTGGCGATGTCCGGGGCCCAGCCTGAAAAGAAAAGAAGACGAAACGGCAAAGCGGTCTGCGCCTTGCTGCTGGCGACCAGTGTCTTCGCCTTGCTGCGGCCTGCGCAGCCCTATGCCCAGGTAACCGAGCTGCGTGGCGAGGTTTCAGAATCGGCAATTCTGGACGATCAGCAGCGCAAGACCAGGCAATTGAGCATGGCCAGCGCCGAGGATCAGACGGCGCAGGCCGGCGCAACCGCCCAGAGCACTGCGCCGGCGCCCACCAATCAGCCGGCCAGCCCGGGCGCCATACAGGACGACGACACGGCATCCGCGACTGGCAGCATTTTTGATCCGCCGGAGGCCACCGACGACGCGTTTGCGGACACCCCCGCTCCCGTCCCGCCGCGCCGGCCATCGAGCGCAACGCAAGGGGCGGCCGATCAAGACGAAGCCGCCGAGACACAAGCCACCCCCGCGACTGCAGCCACGACGGATGACACGGACACCGGCGAGACTGACCAGGACGCCACCAATCGCCGTGCCGTGACCATTGATTCCGCCGACAGGCAGCAACTCGATCCGGGCGCTGAGCGCGCCGAAGCCATCGAAGGCAGGGATAAAAGGGCCGAGGACGACCCGTTCGCCGCCACCGGCATCAAAGTCGGCTCCTTCGTGATCAGGCCAACGCTCGAGCAAGGCCTGACGGCGTCATCAAATGCCGATTCAAGCAGCGAAGGCAAGCCGGCCCTGCTGTCGGAAACGACGCTGCGCTTCAATGCCATCTCCGACTGGCGGGAGAATTTGGCTGTCATCGACGGCTACGGCACCTTTCTCAAGACTATATCGGGCGACGAGGTTCAGGAGGCACGGGGCCGTGTCGATGGCACGCTCGATGTCGACCTCGACAACGATCTGCGCGCTATCGCCAAGCTCGGTTACGAGGCGGCGCCCGAATCGGCTTCATCGCCAGTCGTCATCGAAGGCACCGTCGAGCAGCCGGTGCGCCAGACCATTGACGGCAGCCTTGCGCTCGAGAAGGATGCCGGCAAGATGCGCTTCGC
This sequence comes from Mesorhizobium sp. M5C.F.Ca.IN.020.29.1.1, assembly GCF_003997375.1. NCBI lineage: Bacteria > Pseudomonadati > Pseudomonadota > Alphaproteobacteria > Hyphomicrobiales > Phyllobacteriaceae > Mesorhizobium > Mesorhizobium sp. M5C.F.Ca.IN.020.29.1.1. Next base: position 6,016 of record NZ_RZSW01000224.1, read on the forward strand.
CCTGACCGGCGCTGTCGAACACGACATTTACGGCGACGCTAAGCTTTCGACGGGCGGCACGCTGTCGCAGAAAGACCGCGACTCGACGCTCTATACCGCCACTTTGCGCACCGGCTACGAGATTTCCCCCGCTATCACTCCCTTCACCGAGGTTGAAATCGGCCGCCGGGTCTATGATTTGCGCGTCGACACCAATGGTTTCGAACGATCCTCGACGCGGCTTGGCGTTCGGGCCGGCGCCGAGGTCGATCTTGGCGAGAAGCTTGCCGGCGAATTCTCGGCCGGCTGGCTGCGGGAGGCGATCGACGACGACCGCCTGCCGGCAATTTCGGGTGCCACGGTGAACGCCGACCTCAGATGGTCGCCGGAACGCGGCACCACGATCGGCCTCACCGGGCAGACGATCGTCGAGGGCACGACGACCGCCAACGAAAGCGGCGACATCCTTTACTCCGGCCGCCTCACCGGCGAGCGGGAAATCCGTGCCAACCTGATCGGGAACGCAGCTCTCGGCGTGGACTGGCGCGACTACATCGGGTCGGACGGCCATGATCTGACGCTGAGCGCCGAGGCCGGACTGACATGGTGGCTAAACCGGTATGCCGGACTGACCACCCGCGCCAGAACTGAAAAACAGACCAGCAATCTGGAGGGCCGCGACTACACCGCCCACAGCATCTTCGTCGGGGTGACACTGCAGCCGTAAAACAAACCGTTGAAGGTTTGGGGCATGTCGAGATTCAAGTCAGGCCGTGGCGGGAACGGTGGTTTTGAGGACCTTGTTCTTATGCTTGTCGTTGTCCCAAAACCGTTGCGCACCATCGGTTCAAGCCCGAGGGCATGCTTTTGGGCGACATAGCTAGAACGCCGCGCCCCGCTGCTCTGAAAGTTTCATCTCGTCGAAAAGCTGGCGGATAACGCCCGCCATGCGTCCGTTTATGTCGCTGCGCCACAGCGCGAAGGCGACATTGGCCTCGACAAAGCCTTCCGGCGATCCGCAATCGAAGGTGCGCCCCTGGTAGTGGCACCCATAAAAGGGCTGTTGCTTCTCCAGCTTCAGCATCGCATCGGTGAGTTGTATCTCGTTGCCGGCGCCCTTCTCCTGGCCCTCGAGAATCCCAAATATCTCCGGCTGCAGGATGTAGCGCCCGTTGATGTATAGATTGGAGGGTGCCGTGCCGGTCTTCGGCTTCTCCACCATACCGGTGATGCGGAAACCGTGATGTGTATCCTCGCCACGGCCGACGATGCCGTATTTATGGGCCTCGGCGGGGTCGCATTCCTGAACCGCGACGATGTTGTTGCCAGTCTCGGCATAAAGCTCGACCATCTCTTTCATGCAGCTTTTTTCCGACTGCATGATCATGTCAGGCAAAAGCAGCGCGAAGGGCTCGTCGCCGACCAGTTCGCGGGCACACCAGACGGCATGGCCAAGGCCGAGCGGCACCTGCTGGCGCGTGAAGCTGGTCTGCCCAGGCGAGGGTTGCAGCCGCTGCAGGCGGGCGAGCTCGTCGTCCTTGCCGCGCTGGGCGAGCGTGTCATAGAGTTCGAACTGGACGTCGAAATGGTCCTCGATGACCGCCTTGTTGCGGCCGGTCACGAAGATGAAATGCTCGATCCCGGCTTCGCGTGCCTCGTCGACCACATACTGGATGACTGGCCTGTCGACGACGGTCAGCATTTCCTTGGGTATGGCCTTGGTGGCCGGGAGAAAACGCGTGCCGAGGCCGGCGACCGGGAAAACTGCCTTGCGAACTCTCTTCATGCTGTCAATTATCCGCTTCTAAGCCTGTTCGGCAATCCCGCTTCAAGACATTTTCGTGCCGGAATCGAGGATTATGGAACGGCTGGTCAGAAGAAATTCGTAGTCTGTAAAGCACCAACCCGCCTTTTCGTTCCCAACGCCACCTATGGTAAACTAAATGCTAACCGGGTTCGGCGATGAATAATCTTCCTGTGATGAAGAAGGAGGAAAAGATGTCCGTTCGCAACGCCGCAAAGCGCTTCACAAGCATCGTTGCGGCCGCCAGCCTGTCGCTTGCCTTGCTGATGCCCACCGGATCGGCTTTTGCCGACGCCGGCTTCCGGCAATGGGTGGCCAGCTTCCGCGCCACCGCGGTGCGGAGCGGTGTTTCCGGCGCCGTTTACGACCGGGCATTCGAGGGCATCAGCGATGCCGACCCGGTCGTGCTGGAAAAAGCGCGTTATCAACCCGAATTCACCGCGCCCGCCTGGGACTATTTCGACAACCGCGTCCATGACCAGTCGGTCGCTGTCGGCCAGCAGATGGCCAGGAAGTGGAAGCCGTGGCTGGACAGGATCGAGGCAAAATACGGCGTCGACCGTCATATCCTGCTGGCAATTTGGTCTATGGAATCGAATTACGGCGAAATCCTCAAGCGCGACGATGTCATGCGCAATGTCGTGCGTTCCCTGGCAACGCTTGGCTATGCCGACTCGAGACGATCGAAATTTGCCCGCACCCAGTTGATCGCGGCGCTGAAAATCCTGCAAAGGGGCGACATCGACAAACGCCACCTCAGCGGCTCATGGGCCGGCGCCATGGGCCATACCCAGTTCATTCCCACCAGCTATCAGGCCTATGCGGTCGATATGGACGGCGATGGCAAGCGCGACATCTGGAATTCGATTCCCGATGCATTGGCAACGGCCGCCAATCTGCTCAAGAAGAACGGCTGGCAGGCCGGCAAGACCTGGGGCTATGAAGTCAGCCTTCCCGACGGAAAGAAGTTCCCGGCCGGATCGAAGTCACTGTCGCAATGGCAAGCGCTGGGTGTCACGCGTGTCAACGGCAAGCCGTTCAAGAATAGCGCGGAGAAGGCCACGCTGAAGGTGCCAGGCGGCCGCGGCGGCCCGGCTTTCCTGATGATCAAGAATTTTTCGGTCATCAAGCGCTACAATAATGCCGACAAATACGCGGTTGCCGTTGGCCTTCTTGCCGACGAAATCGCCGGCCATGGTGGGCTGGTGCAGGACTGGAAGCGGCCTTTCACGAAGCTCTCCTTCGAGGAGAGGCAAGAGCTTCAGCAGCGGCTTTCCCAGTACGGCTACTATGACGGCAAGTTCGACGGCAAGATCGGCGAGGGATCGAAAGCCGCCATCATGGCCTTCCAGGCGAAGGCTGGCTTGCCCCAGGACGGACATCCGAGCATGGAAGTGCTCAAATGGCTCAGGCAGAACTAGCCTCGCATAGGGCAGACCTGGAGCATCGGCCCAAACCGGTTTTGGGGAAATCCGATGCTCAAAAAAAGATTGAGCGCGGCACGGTTGAGGGTCCGGCGCTCTTAAGGGATGGAGAGGGTAATTGGTTTCGGCTTCGCGTATCCGTGTGATCCTTCGTCGCGTGCCGATCCTGGTTCTGGCTATTGCCGTCCTGGCAGTCAGCACTGCCGCCGTCTTTCACACCCCGGCCGTGGCGCAGGAAGGACAAAGGCGTGGCTGGTCGCTGCGCGACTTGTTGTTTCTGCGCCGAAGCGAGCGGGTGGGCCGAACCGAGTGGATGGAACCACCGCGACAGATCCAGAGGGCCGGGCCACGGAAGCTAAAAG
>NZ_RZSW01000225.1:0-9581 GCF_003997375.1 Mesorhizobium sp. M5C.F.Ca.IN.020.29.1.1
GCCACGGGGGGAACTCGGGGTCTCGGGTATACGTATAAGGGGAAACAGAATTTTCTGTGAAATGGTCCGACCCCTATGCGCTACGATCTCGTTCAGGGAACCCGGAGGGCACCTGGACAGTCTGGGACAGACACACCGGGAAACCTGCGGACAATGACGGGCACCCTGCGGTCGGACTGCCGAAGCAGTACGCGGTCGACCTTCAGGCGCTGCTGGAGAGCATCGACATGCGCCTAAAGCTCACACGAGGGCACATAGTCTGATGGCAACCCTATGGTTCTCCCCTCCGGTGTTCGTGGAGACCGAGATTGTCGGTGTCACTTATGCCTGCAACAATGTCCGAGGCGCATCCGAGCAGCTACTGAAGTGGAACAAGAGGGGACCCAAGTGGCAACGTGCGTCGGCCCTCTGCCTTCAAGCCCTGGAGGGTGAGGAGGTTGACCCTAAGGAAATCCGCAGTGCCTTCGAGGCTGCTGCCAAGGAAGCCAAGAAGCTTATTCCCCACGGAGACTCTTAACGGGCCGTAAGTGGGAGGGACGATCACGGAAAAGTATCTGTGGAAGCCGCGCGTAAGAACCATTCTCAAACTAATATGGGTCATCGAAGCAAAAAGGAATCAAAACCGGTGACGCAACTCCAAATCGCCTACATGATGATCGCTCTCTCGTATCTGGCTGCGGCCTACGCGCTTTACTCCTCCCATTAGGACGTAGACTCATTACCACGGATAACTGGCTCACACTAAGTCGCAAATTCCCTGCGGCAGTGGAGCCTCTCCGTTGGCGGAACCTCTCCGGTCAAGCCTGTTTTTTTCAACTTCAATCTGTGAATAATGGGCATCGGCAATCAAGCCACTTCTGTTTGGGAAGCCGATACAATGACCAGCTATAAAATCTTGTTCTATGGAAAGAAAGGCCAGATCATCGGGCGGCGCGTCGTCGCGTGTGATGGACACTGGGAAGCATGTCAGTGGGGATGGCAGCACATGCCCGCAAAAGGGGACGACTTTCACGTCGAAGAACTGACCTTCACGGATGAGCGGGAAGATCGTGACCGAAAGGATGACGAGATCGTCCAGGAGGCGTTCCACGTTCTTAGAAAGCGGGCCGGGATGGTCAAGGCCTCCTGACCAAACTCCACCCCGGTGCCTTTGCGTCGACCGTAACGAAAACGCTTAGGCACCGGGGGAAGCCCGCGCCCCCCTCCCGCCGTCTCCAAACCGAATTTGAGATACGAAAGAAGGGCAGGCATAGAAGGCGCGGGATGTCGGACGTTATTCCGCCTTGGCGATTTCCAAAGCGGTCTTGAGTTCCGACAGATCGGTATCAACCAAAGCTTCGGCGGTGTTCGTCACGTCCACCTCAGGACCACTCAGGGACGGGAAGAAAGACGCGAGTTCCTTCTGGGTCACCTTGGGTGCCCCTGCGGTCAAGTCACGCTGCGGCTTGGTCTCAGCGGTATAGGGCTTGCCCGTTGCGGGGTCGTGTGTGCCCCTCTGAATACCAAGCTGCACCTCTGCCCATTCCATTCGTCCAGCACGGTCCGCAGCTGCGGCAATCTCAGCTTGGCCGGGCCTGTCTACACCGTGGGAGCGTGTCCGGACGTCAACCTTGCGGATGGCCTCGCGGACCAGCTGCATAGCCTCGCGCTCTTGCTTAAGCTGGCGTTCAAGCTCCTGGCGCTGGGACAGAAACGAGGCGTTCTCCTCGGTCAGCCGGGAGACCTCGGCCTTGAGCCTGCCAATCTCAGTGGAGTTGTCGAGTGATTCGAGTTGAGCGAGGAGTTCCTCGCGGGTCATGGGTTTCTTGGCCATTGTGGTGGTTCCTTCGTAAAATCAGAATTGGAGTACTGCGAGCAGGGTCGCGGTTAAGGTCGTGAGGGCGTAAGCGATGTTGATGTAGCCGAGCATTTTTTAGGCCTCGTCGGCATCCGGCAGAGACTGCCACCAGAGGGAATAGGCGTTAGCCAGTCGGGCAGGGTCCAGCCGACCAGTCACCACATCTGAGACGATGCGGCGGGCCAAGCTGTCGTCGGTGCGGGATGCCGCATAGACAAGCGAGTTCCAACGTTCGCCGCCGAGATGTTCGGACGCAATTGGGGTCGCTTCCATCACAGTTGTTTCGAGCAGGTTGGTGGCTGTCGCCGCATCCAAGCCGGTGGCCTCAGAGAGACGGGCGATGGTGTCGTTGAAGTCCCCCGTTTCAACCATTGTTTCCACCCCGTCCACGAAGGCCTCATCCGTGAAGTACTCGGCAATGTCGTCGAGGGTTTCAGAGAGGGATGGTTCGCGGTCGTCGGCGTCGATCTCAAGTTGATCCTGAAGGGCCTCAAGCTCCTCCTCGGACATTTCTTCGATGTCGATGCTTTCGAGGGGATCGTCGCCAGCGGGCACCGCAAGCGGTTCGAGGGCCGCGCCATTGGCAGGGACACCAGAGTTCCCCTGAGGTGCCGTCAAGCCAAGCTGTTCGGCAATGTCAAAGTCGACATAGGTGTTGAGACCGGGAACAAACACCTTACCATCTGGGGCGGGACCAGCGGCGGAGCCAACGGCGTAGTTCGGATTGCTTTGGGGACCTACCCAGCCGGACCTATCGTCCATAGGGTTGGGCATACGCATCGTCTCGGATGCGGTGGGGTCGAAGTAGTTGGACATAGTGTTTTCCTAAAGGAGGTTCGCGGCCTTAAGGGCCCTGCGGGTGTAGTCGAGGAGGGTCATTGACTGACCGTCGTTGGTGGAGACGGTGGAGGACCAGAAGGCCTTGCCGTATACCTGTTGAGCGTGGCGCACGAAGTCCCGGCCAAGGTGCCGATGGGTTGCCCCTGAGGCCTTCTTGACCAGCGTGGTGGTGCAGATGGTTTTGCGAAAGTCTCCCATGAAGGCACCCGCTCGGGTCTCAAGAAACCGGTTGCGGTTCTCCCATAGCCCCCCGGCCTGACCAGCATGGAAGTAGACTTGCATCCATCCAATGAGGGCCAGGGCGTGTAAGACCGCTTCGGTATAGGTTCGGTGGTCCTTGTGTTGCCAGTTGGCTAGAAGCCCCTTGGCCTTGGCGATCTGGGGGAGCTTTGGGTGGATGTCCGCTACGCTCAGGCAGAAGGACGCCGGGAGGACCATGCGGGCCTCAAGAGCCCTGAGGTCTACCCCGACCCTCGCGGTAAACTTGGGGTCTGTTCGCATGTAGAGGTCGATAGCCTTCTTAAAGATAGCTAGTTCGTTGCGGGACGGAAGGCGGGCCAAGGGGTCACCCCGAGAACTTGCGGCATCCCTGTGGGGGCCGCAGTAGCGGGAGACACCGGAGCGCTTGGTGGTGCAGCCGGGACAATCGCAAAGTTTCATTTCGTTGGTGATCTGGCGGCAGCGCAATTGCTGGCCACTGACTGAGGATTGGGCACCCACACGCCAATCGCGCGGGTGGCCCCGAGTGACGGGTTGTGCCATGGGTTACCTCTGGTTTAACGGAATGCGCCGTAGTTCTTGAGACCCGACGTAGCGACGTCCAAGAACGTGGTCATGGGGTTCATGCGTTGCTTGTTGAGTGTGTCTTGGGCCTCAAGCTGGTTGGCTTTACCCTGCATGACGTAGTTGGCTTGAGCGCCCTGCCTCTGGTCCTTGACGTTGGCGATAGACAATGCGGACTGTCGGCTCTGTTCGGCCAGCCTGACGCCTACCGTGCTGCCGGTCATTCCAGCGCCTGAGGCGATGGCGGCGGACTTGGCGCGGTCACCCTCAAGGGCAGCTTGATAGCCTTCCTTGTTGGCGGCATTGGCCTTGATGACGAAATCATGCTGGTTGCTGGCTTGGTTTATCTTGGAGCGAGCTTGAAGGCTCTTGGCGTTGGCGGCGGCAGCGGATGCCTCACCGGCAGCTTGTGCGGCCCCGGCAGCAATGCCGAGGGCGAAAGCTAGATCGCAAATGGCGACCTCCTATGTGGTTGTGTGGAAGCTCCCCGAAGGGAGTGTGTTGTCCGCTAGGAGCTTGCCCAAGGCACAAGTGGCTGGGCAACGCTACATGGGCAATTTGCCCAGTCAGGGAGGATAGCGGGAACCTCTCTACTCAGTAGTCAGGATTGTCACGCGCCGCGATGAAGTGGTCGAGGTTGTCCTCGATGTACTCACTGAAGGCTGGGGCCTCAAGGAGCCATTCGGGGAAACGCTTGTCGAGAACCACAAGAGCATCGGCAAGAATGTCGACATTCTTGAATAGCTGGGAGCCGAAAGTTTTGCGCAGCCGTCTCTCATAGTCAGCAACCAGTTTGGAACGCCAATTGGGTTGAGGTTCCTTAGGTGCTAAACCCTGCAATTCGGCGCGGGCGTCCTGCCACGAGAGTGACATGAGGTACTCTTGGGAGGCCCCTGTTTTACCCAGGGCATCGCGAACCTTGCGCATGTTCTTCACGGTGCCATCCGCTATCGAACAACTGCGGCGTATCCGGTCGCGGGATAGGTCTGTGGTGACCGTTAGGAACCAAGCACGGTCGAGTTTCTCAGCAAGGGTCATGGGGAGACGGTCCTTTGAATTGGCCTCGACGGCGAACGCCAAGGCCTCCTCAAGTGTCCCCTCGAAGACTTCAACCGGGATGGCCTTGTGAACGCCTGCCCGGAGGTAGGCATGGCGGCGGTGGTGTCCATCGATCACAAACCAGCGGTCTCCGCCCCACCAGACTACCAGTGGATCGAGGTACACAGGATTGGACGGGGAGCCGATAGCGGACATCAAGGTCTCAATGTGGCGCTCACCCTCCAGCTTACGCCCGTCGAGTTCACGCGGCTGGAACACGCTTGTCATCGAAGTGACGCGCGATGGCCCGACAGGCCCCTTGAGGTCGAGATAGGTCGGGAGGGGAGCAGGCGGCATGGGGCCGTTAACTTTAATGGCCTGTCGGATTAACCTGAGGGCCTCAGGGGTGGATATCTGTTCCGTCATTTGGAACCTTTCTTCGATTGCTGGGTGGGCAACGCTACATGGGCAATTTGCCCAGTCCCTATGCGTCTTTGCCGTCCCGGAAGGCCTTGAGTTCATCGACAGAGTGGCGGCGGGTGAACCAGTCGGGCATGAGGCCTCGGGTATCCAGGGGACGGCGGGTGCCTTTGGCGACAATCTCGGCAATCTGGGCGTACTCAAGGTACGTGGTATCCGATGGTAGCCACCCTAAGAGACGGAAGTCCCAAAGGGTCACTAGGACATCCTTGATGCTCTCGACGTTGAGCCTGTGGTTATCTCGAGTTCTTTGAAGGTCTTTCGTTGAGCAGCCCTCGGGAACCATGGCCCCACAATTGGCCAGCCTTCGGGCGGTTCGGGTGTAGCGTACTGGTAGAGGAGCATGGCGGCTGTGATGCCAGTTGCGACCAACGGGGAAAGTCGCGGCTAGAGAGGGTCCAGCGGGAATCGAACGCATTGCATCGACTGCCGCAGTAACTTCGGCATCGGCGGTATAGGTCATAGGTTGTCCATAGATATTGTGCTTGAGGCGCAGGAAGGCGCAAGATATCGTAGGTTGCCCCCGGCGGGCCAAAAGGACCCACCTAGACAAAAACAGGGAACAGACGTGAGGACACCTTTGGTATCTCTGTATGAGGGGGTAAAGCAGAGCTTATGATGTCAGTCTGTTTCGATGGAATAGGGGATTTCGGTCGGCGCGCCCCCGTGCTTCCAAAAGAAACGGAGGGTCCCCGCGCGATAGTCCACGACGCAACGGGCAAAGGCGTCACGCAGTACCGTGTTGATTTCCGTCACAGTCGCCGCGGGATCAGTGAGAACTTTCTCAAGGGATGCCACGAGCTTTCCAATCGCTCGACCGCTGGCGCGCTTGCTGCGCTCATGAATTGCCTCAAGGCGTCCCGTGACCGAGGCAAGCTCGGTCTCGTAGCCGGACAGACGACGACGAAGCGCGGCGGATGCGTTGCCACCCTCAATCTCAGTCAAGATGTTCTCGATGGCGTTGGACACACCGTCCCAAGCCTTTTGCAGCGAGGTCCGTTCCTCGTCCAACCCCTCGTCACCCGAGGGAACCTCAAAGACCAACTGGCGGCCCCCAGCGTGTTGGATGGCCCCGCTGATTTCCGCTAGGTTCACTTGGCGATACTGGCACCCCGCACCGGCCTTAGCCTTGGTACAGACCAGATACGGCGTTCCGTTTTTGCGACCCTTGTTCACCCTTGTCATGGTCGCACCACACGAAGGACAAGACGCCAGCCCTGCCAGCACGTTGGATACCTCCCCTGCGGACGCCCTCATACGAGGCGTGTTATTTCCGTCCTTGCGGGAGTTGACACGGTTGAACTGGGCTACGGGGACGATTGCCGGGTAGTAGTTCGGTATAGGAGCGAGGGCGTCCCGCTTCTTCTTACCGCTAACCTCGCGGGTCTCGTGGGGAATCATGGTCCCGATGACGGCAGGGTTTCCCAGTATCTTAGCGACGTATGAGCGGTGCCAGAACGCGGCCTTGCGCGCCCCGTCGCCGAAGGTCTCTACACCTTCCTTGTTCAAGCCGCTGGCAATTGTGTGCTGACCAATCCCCTTATCAGCCTCGCGGAACACCCGGCGCACCACAGCGGCCCTATCGTCTAGGACATCGAACCCCGTGCGATCGGTCTTGAGAGCCAGCCACGCGGGAACCCGCATCGTCATGGGTTTCCCCTCGGCGGCTGCACTCGCCTTCTTCCTCCCCCAAGCCTCGCGAACACGCTTGGCCTTCGTCTCGCTCTCTTCATTTGCCCGCATGGCAACCATGAACGCCCACATGAATGCCATGGGATCGTCGTCTAGCGTGGAAATGTCGTAGACCTTGCCATCGCCCAGTGTCACCAGAATGATTCCACTCTCGCAAATATCCTCTAGCAACCTCGTGGCTTTACGTGGCTTCTCCCTCGAAATGCGGTCCATGCTTTCGACTAGAAGGTATGAGCCTTTCTCCACTACCCCGTCCTCGACGGCTTGTAGGAAATCGGCTAGAGCCCCGGCGTCCTTGTTGCGGCCACGGTAAGCCGAAACGCCAAGGTCCATGTAGCTGTCATCCACCAAATCGAGGCCATGCTCCAGGGCGTAGCGTTCGGCCTTCTCCATCTGGCGGCGCTTGCTGTCTCCTCGGGACTGCTCGGGCGTGGAGAATCGAACATAGGAATAGGCCTTAGGGCGCGGGAGACTGTTAGATTTCATAGCTTTTCCACCTGCATAACGTGATTATACGCAGGGTCTTATGCTAATGCAATGCTGATGGTCGGACCGCCGGGTTCGGGAAAATCGATGCTGGCGCAGCGGCTGCCGTCGATCCTGCCGCCGCTGGCGCCGAGGGAATTGCTCGAAGTCTCGATGATCGCGTCGGTGGCCGGCGAACTCGGCGAAGGCAAGCTGACCGACCGGCGGCCGTTCCGCGCCCCGCACCATTCGGCCTCGATGGCGGCGATGGTCGGCGGCGGCCTGCGGGTGCGGCCGGGCGAGGCGTCGCTTGCCCATCACGGCGTGCTGTTCCTCGACGAGTTTCCCGAATTCTCGCCGCAGGCGCTCGACGCGCTGCGCCAGCCGCTGGAGACCGGCGACTGCATGATCGCCCGCGCCAACCATCGCGTCACCTATCCGGCGCGCATCCAGCTGGTTGCGGCGATGAACCCGTGCCGCTGCGGCATGGCCGGCGAGCCGGGCTATCGCTGCCTGCGCGGCGACCGTTGCCGCACCGACTACCAGGCGCGCATTTCCGGCCCGCTGCTCGACCGCATCGATCTCCGGATCGAGGTCCCGGCGGTCTCGGCCAGCGATCTGATCCGGCCGGACCGGACAGAGAAGAGTGCCGCTGTGGCGCTGCGCGTCGCACGCGCCCGGACAATCCAGCGCGAGCGTTTCGAGCGGCTCGGCGCGACCACTGCCACCACCAACGCGCATTGCTCGCCCTCGGTCATCGAGGAAATCGCGATGCCGGATGCATCAGGCCTGTCGCTGCTCAGGGACGCCAGCGAAAAACTCGGCTTTTCCGCGCGCGCCTACCACCGGGTGCTGAAAGTGGCGCGAACGCTGGCCGATCTCGAGGCCAGCGAGACGGTCGGCCGCATCCATCTGGCCGAGGCGATTTCCTACCGTATGAGCTCGGAGCGAATGGCGCAGGCGGCGTAGAGTGCAACGTTCGGGCGTCGGAAAGCTTCACCGCCGAGCAGTCAGCAAAGGCTATGCACAGGTTCTGCTGGGCTGCCGGATCATCTCAAGGAGCTCGACGCGCAGTTGCTCCCTTCGGGAAGAGCGATCGTCGCCAGGTCGGCCAACCAGACGCCGTCGGCCGCCAGCCTGGCGATTTGCGCAGCGCATGTCGCCATCGGCTGCGCGGTGCCGCCGCTCGAAGCGGGTCTGGAACCCGCTGACCCACAATACGCGCGGATCGGCGTCGGTCAGCCTGCGGGCCGGAAGCAGCCCGGGCCGGCAAGGTATTCGACATTCCGGTGCTATGCAGCCTGACCGCAATCGCCAGTCATTTCCGCGGCGGCTACTTAACCGGGATCATGAGATGTGCGTAGGGAGTGCCCGCCCACATCACATATGGCCTGGACGTGTCAGGTTTGGGGTCAGCCGGATAGCCCTGCATCATGTCCGTTGCGTTGACGATCATCACGTGCGGTCCAGTCTCCACCCAATTGTTGCCTTCCTCAGGCTTCGTCGCATAAGGATCGGTGTTGCTGCCGTCGGTGCCGCCGGCCAGCATATACATGAAGCCGACTTTGCCCTTGGGCGGTTCCTTTTTTCCCATCCACGCCATCGCCCATTCCATCGAGTTGGCATCGCCACACATTGGATCCGGGCCAGGCGTGGCCGGGTTGTCCGGCATGCACCAGAAGCCGTTTGTGCCCTCGCGCAACTTGCGCATTACGCCCTTCTCATCCATGGCGTGGATCGTAGCGCCGCTTGCTACAGCCGGGGGTGCGGCGGATTCAGCGCTCTTGATCATCGCAGCGTCATCGGCGGCTGCGCCTTGAATCGCAAACAAACTGCCCGCCGCCAAAAGGGCAGCGACCGTTAGAAGCCGTTTCATGGCCGTTCTCCGGTTTTGAGTTGATCTTGTGCATGATGTCAGACGCACGGCCTCCCAGAGCCGTTTGTCGGTGATTAAAATCGTAGCAGATCGCATGCACCCGGACAACGACGTTTTAGGAATGTCTAATATCTGTCGGGTGAGTCATGCTGAAGTTCTGCTGCATTAATCCGTGCATTTCTCTGTGTTGAACATCCGGCATGTTCTTTCCCGAGATGCTCTGGAGCGGGCTGCGACATGCCTTCGGCCTGAGCAGGGGTAGGCGCAAAAATTTCTACCCACCTGGAAACGACCGGAGTGAGGCCAGCACGTTTGCAACGGCGGCGTGTCAGCCAGCGCCCTCCTTCGCCTTCAGCTCAAGCCGCCGCGCGTGCAGCACCGGTTCGGTGTAGCCGTTGGGCTGGACCCGGCCCTTGAAGACGAGATCGCAGGCGGCGAGGAAGGCGATCGACTTGTCGAAGTCGGGCGCCATCGGCCGGTAGAGCGGGTCGCCTGCGTTCTGGCGGTCGACGACGCCAGCCATGCGCTTCATCGTCTCCATCACCTGGTCTGAGGTGCACACGCCATGGT
>NZ_RZSW01000226.1:0-9574 GCF_003997375.1 Mesorhizobium sp. M5C.F.Ca.IN.020.29.1.1
CCAGACAGAGCAAGGCGCGGGTGCGCTTTCCGCCATGCAAGGTGGCGTAGCGCATCGCCGCCATCAGCTCGGTCTCACCGTCGTCTTCCGCGCAGAGGAGACGCGCCAGCGCCTGTTCGACCCGCTTTACGCCGTCCTGCATCCAGATCTCCGGCAGCAGCCTGCCGGATGCGCCGCGCGCCTGCGCGCCAAATCCGACGAGCGCGGAAATGCCAGTTCGATCGTCGTTTGGCGTGGAATTGGCCTGCATATTGTACTCCGCGCCGCCAAGGCCCATGAAGAAGGACGGCGTATCCTTCGCGCGCCGCAGCTCGGCGACGACATCGCTGTGCGCAATCATGCGGTCGAGCATTGCCGTGCTGGCGAGTGCCAGCATGACCACCCGCTCCGGAAACCTGACCGCATGCGTGCGCAAAGTGATGTTCAGGGCTTCGGCAATGTGCTCGAAGTTCTCGCGGCGACCGTCGCGCAGCCAGACTTCCCACCACACCTGCTCGTCAGCGGCCTGGGGGAAGAGGTCGTCGTGGTCGGTAAACAACGATCGTGCAGTCGCCAGCCTGACTGTCTCCATGCGGGAGACGAGCGGCTCGTTGCGCGGTCTGCCGCGGTCAGTGTCAACGTCTCGATACGCCTCGACTTTCCGCAAATAATAGGTTTGCGCGCTTTGCGGCAGGAACACCGACGCTGTGATGGGAGCACCGGGTTGAGTTGGCTCGTGGACGGCGACCAGCTCCATGTGCTGGCGACGATCGGCCAGCTGGTCGAGGGCCGCCCGTCCGGACATGGGCAGATCGATCTCGAGGTAAAAGCCAGGCGTGCCGACCGACAGCTGGAGGTCACGCGCCGCAATCTGCTGGCGTGCACTTTCGACCGCTTGTTCGATGGATTGCGTCAAGGCCGCAGCATGCGACGCCCGATCACGCGCCGGCGCGGCGGTGCATGTATAAGTTGGTTGGGCCGCCGATAGGCTTCCCGAATGCCGTTGTTGCGAAGGTGGATATGGGCGCGGTCGCGCGGAAAATCGTCTGCCATTATGATCTGTGCTGTCGCTACTCAGACAGCGAAGCCTGCCGGCGTTCCTTTAGAGCGTCGATGAGCGCTTCCGAGGTGATCCGCTTCCCGCCCCGCAATATGATGGTTTTTGCAGCGTCGTCGGCCGCGCGGGTGATCTCGGCCTGCGACAGTCTCTCTGCCTGAGAGATCGCCTCGTTCCAGGCAAGCCCTCTGGTGTCGAAGCGGTCGAGTCGAGCCCGAAGCAGCGCCTCGATAATCGGCCGATCGGGCACGGCGTATTCGATGACATCGTCGAAACGGCGGAACAAAGCTCTGTCGAGCAGCTCGGGATGATTCGTTGCCGCAATAATCAGGCTGTGGCTGTCGTCTTGCTCGAGAAACTGCAGAAACGAATTCAGCACGCGCCGAATCTCGCCAACATCCTGGCGTTCGCCTCGACGCGCGCCGATGGCATCGAATTCGTCAAAGAAGTAGACGCCCCGCGTCGCCTGCATTGCATCAAAAACAAGCCGTAGCTTTCCGGCAGTCTCTCCCATGAACTTGGTGATCAAACCATCGAGGACGATCGTGAAAAGGGGCAGATGAAGCTCCCCGGCCAATGCCGAGGCGGTCGTCGTCTTGCCTGATCCTGGCGGGCCGACCAGAAGCAGTTTGCGACGGGGAACAAGCCCGTGCTCGCGCAAGCTTGCTTGTTGGCGCTGCTCTCCCAGCACGCGGTGCAGGCGCGAGCGCAGACTGTCCGGCAAAATCATGTCGGTCAGTCGCAGGTCCGGATAGCGCGCATGCAGGAGCCCTGCGAGCTCGCCCTTCGGCTGAAAAAGGGGAACCGGCCGACTGCTCTTGGCAATCCGGGCGTCCCTGCTCTTGGCTGCGTCGACCAGATCCTTGAGCTCCTGAGCAAGCTTGCCATGGCCTTGACGTGCCTCATGCGCAGCAAGCTGCATCGCGATAGAGAGGAAACGATCCTCGTCGCCGGCAATGTGGCTTTTAAGCAGCGTCACGATATAGCGGGCCGTGGTCATGGCTCTCTTCTGGGGTATCCGTTACTCGGCGAAGCGCATGCAACCTAAACGCTTTCAACGGCGATTTGTATCGCGCAATGGTGTTTTTTCTCTTGTCGATGTTCGCCCGTGGCAACTTCAGCGGTGAACTGTTGCGCCGTGATTATGGGCCAGCCGGAATAACGCCGGCCAGCAGACAACAGTCCGCATCTTCGAGCGCTCGAAGTCTGGCCACTCACGCAGCGTGTCGGGCCCGAACGCTCCAAAGCCGCCCCGCCTGGCAGGTCCATGCGACCGATTGCGGGCGTGCGGCCATAAGGTCCTACGCGGGCTCGCATGGCTGCCCGCGCCGCTGGCTAAAAAGCTGTACACCATCTCACGAAACACCAGGTCCGCTCCTTTGCCGGCCGACGGTCCATGAAATCTCCCCCTCCCCACTCACGACACCGGAGACCTCCTTGCCCACATGGCGCTCAAGCACCGGCCGCCATGGCACCAGCGTGAACTCGCGCGACTTTTCAACGACGGCATATTTTCCGCTGGCAAGCTCGACGGAGCGGCGGAGCGTACCCTCTACTCGTCCTCCGGATCGCGCTTCGGCATAGGGCAGGCCAAGTTCCTCCGACAGTTGGCCAGCAACGCGGTTCAGTTCTCGCTGGCGCAGGATCGAAAGCATGTTGGCTCGATAGACGATCCGATCCTGTTCTTCATACGCGAGGCCTTGCGCGATCAGCCACTGCCGCCGGCGAGCTTGCGCCTCTCTCACGTCGCGGCCGAAGCCGGATCCGTGCAAAGGCTCGGGTCTATCGGCAACCAGCTCCCGGTCGAGCCAGGTGGCGCCGTCGAAGCTGACCTGTCGCTCCAGCGCCATTGAGGAGAGCTTGTCGACAACGACAGGCTCGGCCCTGGCCCGCTGGCCCTCATAATTCGCGACGCGATCGAGATGGTCCGGCGCGATGAGCCAGGTGCCGTTCGGCTCTCGCTCGACGCCGCCGGTCGCGCGGCGGATCGCCTCCAGCCGCCGCACATGCGTTCGCGCAAAGCTCTCGGTGGCGGATGGATCGTGCTTCAGGTGGATATCGACGTTGTAGCGGCCGCCGTGCGCGGCGGCGATTTCGGCGACGGTACGATCGGCCTGCCTCGGCTCGGTGTTCCTCGGCGTGACATGCACGAGGCAGCCGTCGGGCGTCGGTTCTGTTGCCTCGCCTCTGCCGATGTCGATCCAGTGGCTCTTGCCGTCGACCGCGTCGACGATCAGATAATGGCGGTCGTTGATTTCGTCGGCCAGTCCACGCGCGACGACGCGGCCGACGAGAGATTGGACCGGCTCGCCGGATCGATCGTGGATCACCCAGTCGGCGGCACTGCGGACGAGCCCTTTGCCGGTCAGTTCGCGGTGCATGGTCTTGATGATGTCGCCGCGTTCGCCGGTGCGGCGCAGCGTGGCTTCAAGCTCATCGTCGAGGCGCCAGGAGCCAGCGCCGACCTCCGCGGCCAGACCCATCCGCTCGAGCTTGCGCAGCCGTCCCTGGTGCAGCGTCTGGCGAATGGCGTCGGGACCGTCCGGCGAGACCAGGCCGTCATCATCACGCATGCTGAGCAGCCGACGGTCGATGCTGGTGAAGCGTTCCTGCTCCATTTCCCGGCGCAGGCGAAGCTCAATCTCGCGGTCGGTTCGCGGACCGAGATCGAGGCTGACCAACTCGGCCGCCCGCTCGCGGATGCCAGATGAGATATATTCGCGCGCGATGACCAGGTTCTCGCCACGGCCGTCCCTGCCTCGGACGATGATGTGGCTGTGCGGGTGGCCGGTGTTGAAATGATCAACCGCGACCCAGTCGAGCTTCGTGCCGAGGTCTTCCTGCATCTGCGTCATCAGCCGACGCGTCAGCGGCTTCAGGTCTTCATACTCGATGCCGTCTTCTGCAGCGACGATGAAGCGGAACTGATGCCGGTCGCCATCCGCGCGATGGACAAAATCCTTGCCGTCGACGCGGTCACTTTCGGCGCTATAGAGCACGCCAGGCGCACCTTCCTGGGTGACGCCATCGCGCTGGATGTAGCGCAGGTGCGCACGCGCCCCGGCCTGGCCCTTGCCGGCCAGCTTGACGATGCGGGCCTTGACGATCACCCGCCGCTGCTGGAAGGCGGCGTACCTGTCGCGTGATTTCAGCAGCGCCGCAGCCGCCCCGCCGCGCCCTGCCCGGCTGCCCGTGAAGCGACCGCCCGACTGGGGCTGGCCGCCGGCTCGGTTGACCGCTGCCCGGACCTGACCGGCATAGCGTTTGCCTGCCTTCGAGCCGCGCGACCCGATCTTGCCCAGCTTCGGCCTGAACTCGTCATCCCTCATGCCAGCCTCCCAGAAAGTGGCAGCAAAACAAAGCCTTACGCGTCAAACCCTCTTGGCACCGGCGGCAGCCTCCTGGAAAAACGATGTGCAGACAGGAACTTAACTGCCTGCTGGAGGCGGTGCCTTTATCTTGCCTTACGCGCCCTGCCTCTCTGCCTCTCCTCCGGGCGCGCCCCCGTCCGCCCATTGCTAGCGCACCGGCTCCTTCGGCTCCGCGCCGTTCCTACCGAGCGGCACGAAGAGATCGGCGTTTCGCGCGCCGGCGCGAACGCCATCGTGGACGAAGAACAGCGACCGTCCGGAGGGAGCACTTTGCGCCTTTCGAGCGACAGATTTGCCTTTGAATTTCTCGATGTCGGCCGCCGAAACTCCGGCCCCCGTGAGTTGGGTGAGGTACTCGACCGTTTCTTTTGGCAGCGGTTTGCCACGCTTCAAATGCTCGTCGTAGCGCTCGGGACCGGCGTTGTAGGCGCCAAACAGGCCGGGAAATCCGAAGCGATCAAACATGGCGCTGAGATAAGCGGTGCCGGCCAGGATATTGTCGCGCGGATCGTGCGGATTAGGGCCAAGGCCGTGTTCGACCCGCATCTCCTCATAGGTGCCGGGCATTACCTGCATGAGGCCCATGGCGCCGGCGCGGGAGGTGATGGGGCGGCCGTTGTGCATCGTCTTGCCGCTGCTTTCGGCAGCCATGACGGCGTAGATCCAGGTCTGGGGAATACGGAAGCGCCTGCTCGCTTCCGATACGAACGCCTGCCACTTTTGAAGCTGCGGACTTTGGGAGGAGATGGCGACCGGCTCAGCGCCGGTCGAGGCGGAACAGGCGCATGGCGCAATGGCGATCATGCCGAACAGCAGGAGGATCACTCGGTCCATAGCGGCACGAGCCTCCCGATGAGATTTTGGGTGGGAACAGGCCCGAAATAGCGGCTGTCGAAGGAGCGGCTTTTCTCGCTGCCGAGCACGAAAACCTCGTTATGGCCAAGCGCTCGGCAGCCGTTCCACCATGGCAAAGGTCGGCCTTTGGCGTCGATTTTGAGCCGGCGCGCGACGATGTCGCCGCCGATGATGATGGCGTCATTGAAGGCGCAGACATGGTCGTCCGGCAGCGCTGCAAGGCGTTTTGCCAGCGGCACATTGCGAGGCAGATAGCCGCGCTCGGCGGCGAGATACGCCACGTATTCAGGCGGGCGCACGAGCACGAGATCGCCACGCGCCAGCGCTCCCGCAGCGATGCGATAAAGGCCGATGGGGGCGCTGGCCGAGGCATTCCAGACCAGCCAAGGGGTGGGTTTTGCGAGCGCCGTGAAGCCCAAAAGGCCGAGACCCAGCGCGGCTAAGGCGATCGTCTTGCGGGCTCGAACACGCCGCAGGCGGCTACCGATCAGTTGGATGGAAGGGCGCCGGCTCATGGACGGCCTCCCTTGCCGGACTGGCCGAAACCGGCCTCGCCGTCCCCGGCAGTGGAGTGCTGCGGGTGTCCTTTCGACCAGTGGTCGAGTTCGTCGATGTGATAGCGGACATAGCGGCCGTGCTTGCGGAATTGCGGGCCGCCGCCCTTGAGCCGCATCTTTTCAAGGGTGCGCTGGGAGAGCCCGATATAGAAGGCGGCTTGGGCTGTGTTGAGAAACGGGCTGCCCTTTTTCGCGCGGGCCGCGCGTTCGTTTTCGTCGTCCATGGTGATCCTCGTTTCGCTTCGGACAAGCGACGGCTGACAATGGGCGAGCGAGATCGTCCAGGGGACGGGCGAAGAGTCGGGAGAGAGTTTTCGCCGCCCTTTCGGGCGAACCGGTTTCGACGGCGTTGCTGGGAATGGGCCTCGCGCCGGCTGCGGCGCGAGGCCCGAGGTGGGGTCGATCAGTCGACCGGGTTCCAGATGATGGCGTAGGTGTCATCATCGTCCTGGCCGGCGGCGCGGCCGAGATTGGCGTAGAGCTTGCGCGGTCCGAACTCGGGTGCTGCAATCGACAGGCTCACATAGTCCTTGCCGGAAGTTTCGCCGGTGCGGATCCAGCCGGCGCCGACTTCGACCCCTTGCGTCAGCACCCGGAAGTCGGGATGGTTGTCGGCGCCCTTGGCCTTATTGGGAACGATATCGATGTCGGCGCGGACGCTGAGCGTCCTGAGCTGGCCCTTGTAGCCGCCGTTTTCCTGGCGGTTGACGTAACCGATTGCGGTCATTTCGAAGTCTCCTTTTTGCTGTCGCCGAGGACCATCCCCTGCGATGGCGGACCGTGATGGGCGCGTCCGGACCGCCTGAACCCGACAGGGCCGCAGCGGCAGCGCAGGACCCGAGCGGGCAACTTTTTTGCAGCGAAGCGGCGCGAGGAAGCCGCCACAGGCGGCGGGGAAAAAAGCTGACGGCGAGGGTTTCGGGCGGGCCGGATCCGCCCATAGGTCGACAAGCCAGCCGCAGGGATGGTCCTTGGAGAGAGCATGGAGACTCCTCGCCGAACGCGCTCGCTGTCAGCCAGGCAGGAGGCCGGGAATGAGATGGCCCGCAACTGATGCTGCGCCCATATGCCGGATCGAGATCGTGCCAGAGGGTCGGGCGCACATCCGGCGTCGTGCGATCGATGAAAGCAGGGCTCGCCGGCGGGACTTTGATGCGCGATGGGGCCAAGGCATGGCTGGATGAAAAGCCCGCGCTACCTGCGGGTCCAGTGTCGAGCGGCGGCGATCGGGAAGCCGCCACGCAACGTGACGCACTCTTATGAGACGAACATACCGGCCCCTCCTCCATCGACCGGCGGTGCGCAATTCCATCCGGCGCGGCAGCCAAGTTTCGAGCTCGTGGCGGCAATTCTCGCCCGAAAGGATGTCGCGATGATGTTCTTTTGCGCCTGAACCTTCGCAGCGACATTGCGGGGCGCACAAGCTTGCCGCCGACATCGGCGAGGCTTGAATTGGCGTTGTCCTGGTGGCGCAATGGTCGAAGAAGCCAAGACGCTCGCTTTGGCAAAGGCGTCACCATTGCCGCTGGCGACCTTGCCGTCCTCGCCCGACATGGCGAGCCGGCGAAAGCGGCTTGCCCGGTGCTGCTTCGAGGCTGCGGGCCCGGCTCAAAACGGTCGTTCGCAAGACTGGGAGGAACGTCTTGCATCAGCAACTGGCAATCGGATCGATCGCTTCGCGATCACCGATGTGGCGCAGAGATGCGGCCTGATGGTCGGCAAGTTCAAGCCGCCTGGGGCGTCCTTGCCGAGCGCGCTCACGGGCTTGGGTGGGCGGCGCGAAACGCGTCATGCCTGTCCGAAAGCTGACAGTGGCAGAAAGACGACATGTCGGGTTCCGCACAATCGACCATGCTGGGATTGTGGAGGTTTTCAGGGGAGAGCCATGCGCTTACTGCCCAGTGAGCTTTGGCACGGCCTTTGCAAATTGAGATGCGGCAACACGGATTGAAGGTTGACTGCATGCACAAGCACGAGATGAGCGATGCTCTCCTTTCCTGGAAGCTTTCCAGCAGATTCGACGCGAGGAGCTTCAGCCGCATCGTGATCTCAATCTGAAGGGCCGGCGGGGCCGCACCCAATCAAACAACATCTTTCTCCTTATTCGCAGCGCTTGTCTTCAACGCGGTGCGGACTTCTTCGCGTCGACGGCGGCCGAAAGTGGAGAAGGGCTCGACTTGCAAGAGGACTTGTTCAATGACGTCTTACGTACTTCGCACCAACAGCCAGGCGCATCCGCGCTCACTCTCCACCTTTCGCAAGCATCTGCAAAGGAGCGTGCTGACGGCGGCGCTGCTGGCCGCGGCTTCGACGGGAAGTGAGGCGCAGCCCTATGTTCGTGCTGACGGGAGCACGACTGGCGACTTGAAAGCGGCGCGCGCGAGTTGGAGTCATGACGCCGAATTCAATGGAAATGTGGGGCTCGGAGCCATCAACGCAGATGCCGCGTATGCGTTGGGCTTCACCGGCAAGGGCGTCAAAATCGGCATCATCGACGAGCCGGTCTGGGCGGCGCATCCAGAGTTTACCGGCCGGCTGACCTTTCTACCGACGTTAGGCACGCGCATTTGTTCGAACCCTTCCATTCGAGTTAAAGCCGGTGATCCATTCGTCGCCGACGGCAGGCAGTACGTCATCGACGATGACGAGGCTGAGGGTATTTCCACGCACGGGACCCATGTGGCGGGCATTGCTGGTGCCAACAGGGACGGCGCTGGCACGATGGGTGCGGCATTCGGCGCCGACCTTTTCTCTGCGAGCGACGTTGATGAGGGACCCGGCGATGGTCAAGTGACGAGCCTTGACGGCGCCATCTATGGCGCGGCTTGGCAGGCGATGATCGGTGCCGGTGTCGACATCATCACCGACAGCTGGGGCATCGGCGAGGTGCAGCCGCCGTGGTCCTATGCTCAGGCGTTTTCGCAGTTCCAGGAGATCAAGGGGATCCTCGGCAAGCCCGATGGCGGCGCCTATGCCGGCGCCATCAAAGCGGCGCGCAGCGGCATCGTCGTCCAATTCTCGGCCGGCAACGACCACGGCCTGGAGCCGGACGCACTGACGGGGCTTGCCAGCTTCCTGCCCGACATCGAAAAACACTGGCTGACCACGATGAGCGTGGTCGCGGACGCGAAAAATCCGCAAGGCTATTCGGAAAGCGACTTTTCCAGCATTTGCGGCTACACGAAGTATTATTGCGTCGCCGCACCGGGAACCCAGATCAACAGCAGCATTCCAGCAGGCGATATCACCGGCCTCAAGCTGGGCGACAGCGTCAATGACGACCGCCTGCACCCGGCCTATGACAAGTACGACGGTACTTCGATGGCCGGCCCATTCGCCACCGGCAGTTTCGCTATAGTGAAGCAACGCTATCCCTACTTAGCCAATGGCGAGGTCAACGAAATCCTCAAAACGACCTCCACTGACCTTGGCGAGGCCGGCGTCGACGAGGTTTTCGGCTGGGGGATCATCAATGACAAGAAGGCGCTGAAAGGCCCCAGCGAGTTCGAAGGGCGTTTCGAGGCAAAGCTGCCCGGTTCCTATCGCGGCTCGCGAGAGGAAGTCTGGGACAACGACATCTCGCAGGACGCTCTGGATCAGCGCAAGAGCGAGGACCAGCAGATGATCGCCGATTGGGAAGCAAGGAAAATTGCCGAGCATTGGGACAACAAGGTGACCAAGGATGTCATCCAGGCCATCAGGACCGACGTCGCGGCAGAGGTGACGCGCAAAGCCTCGAAAGAGGCGCTCAGGGC
>NZ_RZSW01000227.1:0-9510 GCF_003997375.1 Mesorhizobium sp. M5C.F.Ca.IN.020.29.1.1
GAAAAATCGCGACGGGCAAAATCGCGACGGAAATCACGGCGGAAGTCGCCGCGGCGGAAGTCGCGACGGAAATCGCGGCGTGAAAAATCGCGATCGCCGTCGAAACGCCTCCAACGCCTGTGGTCGACGGTCTGGACATCCGACGAGACATTCTGACCTAGCGGCACGTAGATGGGCTGGGCGTTGACGGGCACGATCTCTGCTACAGCGAATGACGCTGACAGCGCGGTCGCCAGCAAGCCCGACATGATCCTGTTCATGGTCTTCTCCTTGAACGCGTCGTCCCTTGTGCCGATAAAAACGGGCAGGTTGCGCAATTGTTCCGCGAGAAATAGCAAGCTGCTGATTTGTAATGCATCTCGGCTTTCGTGCGAGACAGCCACGCCGATCTTGTCGAGACGGTTTGCGAGGCGTCAGGAGACCGCGAAAAGCCCGGCTTGCAAGCCCTCTTTTTCCGGTTGACCGGTCGCGGCACTCTCCCTATGTTCCGCGCAATTTCGAGGGCGGCATTCTGAGCCCGCGGGAGCGCGTAGCTCAGCCGGTAGAGCAACTGACTTTTAATCAGTAGGTCCAGGGTTCGAATCCCTGCGCGCTCACCATTTTTTCACGTGGGACATCAATATGTTAGCGTTTTGGCTGCTGGAGCAGAGCCGGAACCTGTGCGACTGTTGCGACCCGTGCGACTGCAAAAAAGCCGCACGAGCCGTTCGCTTCCTGTTCCCCGTCTAAAGCGAGGTGCTTTATGACGCCTTGGGTTTTCTAGCGGCGTCGAGCCAGGTTCTTCAAGAATCGCCCCGATTATACCACCGAGACATTCCCGCCGGCGTGGCGCTCCAGCCGGCCGGCGAGGTCGAGTTCCAGCAGCACCATGAAAACCTGGGCGGGATGCAGGCCGGTGTGGCGGATGATTTCGTCGACCGCCACCGGCGTTGGGCCAAGCGCTTCGATGACGCGGGCGCGGTCGTCTTCGCCGGGTGGCGGTGTTGCCGAAAAGTCGGGCGGCTCTCCAAGTGGCGGCGTCCTTGGCGCCAGTGCGCCGACCAGCGGCGCGATCGCACCGGTAATGTCCGATGCTTCGGTGACCAGGGTGGCGCCGTCCTTGAGCAAGGCGTTGGTGCCGGCGGCGCGCGGATCGAGCGGCGAGCCGGGGACGGCGAAGACCAGCCGGCCCATCTCGCCGGCAAGCCTGGCGCTGATCAACGAGCCGGAGCGTTGCGCCGCCTCGACGACGACCAGCCCCAATGCAGCACCTGCGACGAGGCGGTTGCGGCGCGGAAAATCCTGGGCGCGCGGCTGCCATCCGAACGGCATCTCTGAAATGATGGCGCCGCCGCGCTCGGCAATCTCGTTACAGAGTTCGGCATTCTCGGGCGGGTAGGGCAGGTCGAGGCCGCCGGCCAGCACGCCGATCGTGCCGGTCGCAAGGCTGCCCTGATGTGCTGCCGTGTCGATGCCGCGCGCCAGACCGGAGACGATGCCGTAGCCGTCGCGGCCGAGTTCGGCGGCGAGCGTTCGCGCCATCTTGATGCCGGCCAGCGAGGCGTTGCGGGCGCCGACGATGGCGACTGCCGGTAGCCGAAACACCGCGCCTTCGCCTTTGACCGCGAGCAGCGGCGGCGGATGGTCCATGCTTTTCATCAGCGGTGGATAGTCGCCTTCGCCGATGCCGACGAAGCGGGCGCCGGCGCGCCGGGCTGTCTCCACTTCCGCCTCGGCCTCCGCAATCGACGGGATGCGGACGATCTTTCTGGCGCCTCCCGAAATCATCAGCTCGGGCAGCATCTCGAGCGCCGTCTCGGCCGAGCCGAAACGGTTGATCAGGTCGCGAAAGGTGGCCGGGCCGACATTCGGCGTGCGGATCAAACGAAGCCAGCTCAACCGCTGCCGGTCGCTGAGCCGCGGCCCGGCGGCGCGCTGGCTCACTCCCTGGCTCCGATCTTGCCCTCGGTGCCGGCCAGCAGCCGCGTGATGTTGGCGCGGTGTTTTATGATGACGATCAGGCTCATCAGCGCGAACAGCCCGGCAATCTCAGGCGTGCTGAGGACATAGAGCGCGATCGGCACGACGACTGCTGCCGTCAGCGCGGCCAGCGAGGAATAGCGGAACAAGAAAGCGACGGCCAGCCAGACGACGGCGAAGATCAGTGCCACCTGCCAGGCCAATGCAATCAGCACGCCGAGATAGGTGGCGACCCCCTTGCCGCCCTTGAAACCGAGCCAGACCGGAAACAGATGGCCGAAAAAGGCGCCGAGGCCGGCCCAGGGCCCGAGCTCCGGTGCAAAGCGACCGGCGATCAGCACGGCCGCCGTGCCTTTCAGCGCGTCGAGCAGCAGCGTGGCGGCGGCCAGGCCCTTGTTGCCGGTGCGCAGCACATTGGTGGCGCCGATATTGCCGGAGCCGATATTGCGGACGTCGCCAAGACCGGCGGCACGTGTGATCAGGAGCCCGAACGGGATCGAGCCGAGCAGATAGCCGAACACCAGCGCCAAGACGATGCCGTAAGCCATTGTTCCCCCAGATATGCCCTAGGCTGAAAACACTGTGCGGCCCGCCATCATCGTTTGCAAGACCTTGCCCTGCAGCCGCGCGCCTTCGAAACAGGTGTTTTTCGAGCGCGAACGGATACCGCTTTCGCTGACGATCCATGGCTCGCCGAGATCGACCAGCGCAAGATCGGCGATCGCGCCCGGCTTCAGCGTGCCGCCGGGCAGGCCTAGCAGTCTTGCCGGCGCGGTGGACAAGGTCTCGACCAATCTAAGCAGCGTCACGTCGCCATTGTGATAAAGCCGCAGCGCCGCACCCAGCAGCGTTTCCAGCCCGATGGCGCCGGCCGCGGCGTCGGCGAAAGGCAGGCGCTTGGTGTCGACGTCCTGCGGGTCGTGCGAGGAGACTATGATGTCGACCGTGCCGTCCTTGACCGCCTCGATCATCGCCAGCCGGTCTTCCTCGGCGCGCAGCGGCGGCGTCAGCCGGAAGAAGGTGCGGTATTCGCCGACATCGTTCTCGTTGAGCGACAGATTGTGGATCGACACGCCTGCTGTGACATTCGCGCCGTCGGCTTTCGCCCGCGTTACCGCGTTTGCCGCCATGGCCGTCGAGATCTTGGCCGCGTGATAGGCGCCGCCGGTCAGCCGCGCCAGCGCAAGGTCACGCTCCAGCGGAATGGACTCGGCCTCGCGCGGAATGCCGGCGAGGCCGAGCCAGCTGGCATAGAGGCCTTCGTTCATGACGCCTGATGAGGCGAGGTCGGCGTCTTGGGTTTCATGCGCGATCACGCCGCCGAAATCGCGCGCATAGGTCAGCGCGCGGCGCATCACCAGTGCGCTTGATATGGTGTGCCGCCCGTCGGTGAAGGCGACCGCGCCGGCCTCGCGCAGCAGGCCGAATTCGGTCATCTCGCGGCCCTCGAGGCCCTTGGTGATCGCCGCCGCCGGAAAGATGTTGACGATGGCCGTATCCTTGGCAGTGCGCAGCACGAATTCGACCAGCGCGACATTGTCGATCACCGGGTCGGTGTCGGGCATCATGACGATGGAAGTGACGCCGCCGGCCGCCGCCGCCAAGCTGGCCGAAGCGATGGTTTCGCGGTGCTCGCCGCCCGGCTCGCCGATGAAGACGCGCGCATCGATCAGGCCCGGGATGATTGCTTTGCCGGCGCAGTCGATGATGGTAGCATCTTGCGGAGCGCCCTGGTTCAAGGCCGACTTGCCGGCAGCGACGATCTTGCGGCCCTCGACAATGACGGTGCCGACCTCGTCAATGCCGCGCGACGGATCGATGATGCGGGCCCGGCTGAAGACCGTTGTGCTCATCGGGCAACTTCGCGGTTGCGGCGGGGATCGAGCAGCGCTTCCATCACCGCCATGCGCACGGCAACACCCATCTCCACCTGTTCCTGGATGACGCTCTGCGGCCCGTCGGCGATTTCCGAGGCAATCTCGACGCCGCGGTTCATCGGGCCGGGATGCATGACCAGAGCGCCGTCCTTGGCCGATTTCAGCTTCTCGGCATCCAGCCCGAAATAATGGAAATATTCGCGCACGGAAGGCACGAAGGCGCCTTCCATCCGCTCGCGCTGCAGCCGCAGCATCATCACCACATCCGCGTCCTTGAGCCCTTCGGCCATCGAACGGGTGACAACTACGCCCATTTTCTCGATGCCGGCGGGCAGAAGCGTCGACGGCGCCACGACGCGGACCTGGGCGCCGAGCGCGTTGAGCAGCATGATGTTGGAACGCGCCACGCGCGAATGCAGGATGTCGCCACAGATCGCCACGATCAGCTTCGACAGCGGGCCCCTGGCGCGGCGGATGGTCAGCGCGTCGAGCAGCGCCTGCGTCGGGTGCTCATGGGCGCCGTCGCCGGCATTGATCACCGAGCAGCCGACCTTTTGCGCCAGCAGTGCGGCGGCACCCGCCGACTGGTGGCGGATGATCAATATGTCCGGGCGCATGGCGTTCAGCGTCATCGCCGTGTCGATCAGCGTCTCGCCCTTCTTCACCGAAGAGCTCGCCACCGACATGTTCATGACGTCGGCGCCTAGCCGTTTTCCGGCCAGCTCGAACGACGACTGCGTGCGGGTCGAGGCTTCGTAGAAGAGGTTGATCTGGGTGCGGCCGCGCAGCGTCGTGGTCTTCTTCTCTGACTGCCGCGAGATCGCGACCGCCCGGTCCGCCTTGTCCAGCAAAAGCTCGATGTCGGCGGGGGAAAGATCGCGGATGCCCAGAAGATGGCGGTGAGGATAGAGTGGCAGGGACGAAGCGTCGGTCATCTCAAGGCGCTGCTATAGGGTGGAGGACCTTTGGCTGCAAGCACCAGCTTTGGATTGCGGTCTTTTCCCCCGGTATTTTCGTCGCGCGCGTTGCGCGGCTTGGGCTATAAACCGCTACTGGCTTCGGATTCGTGGCCTTGTGATGATAAGGACAGTGCGTGACCGACGACGTGACGAACCAGCCGCCGCCGCTGGCAGGCGGCAACGCCTGGCGGGGCGATCCGTTGCTGATCCAGCTTGCCGAGCGTTTTTCCGATCCGGTGCGCAAAGATCTCGATGGGCTTGGCCGTTTCGTGCTGACGCAGGAGGCGCAGGAACTGGCACGCCTGGCCAATGTCGAGACGCCGAAGCTCAGGACCCATGACCGGCAGGGCCGGCGCATCGATCTGGTCGAGTTTCATCCAGCCTATCACGCACTGATGCGCCGGTCGGTGGCGAACGGGCTGCATTCGTCGGTCTGGGAAAATGGCGATGCCGAGATCGGCCGCCGTCATCAGGTGCGCGCCGCGCGTTTCTACCTGACGGCCGAGCTCGAAACCGGGCATCTCTGTCCCATCACGATGACCAGCGCATCGCTGGCAGCGCTGATGGCAAGCCCGAAACTGTTTCGCGAATGGGCCCCGCGGGTGACGACACGCAAATACGACCAGAGCCAAAAGCCGCCGGTCGAAAAGACCGGGCTGACGCTCGGCATGGGCATGACCGAGAAGCAGGGCGGCACCGATGTCCGCGCCAACATCACCAGGGCCGAGCGGGCCGGCAGCAGCTTCTATCGGCTGACCGGCCACAAATGGTTCATGTCAGCGCCGATGTCGGATGCGTTCCTGGTGCTTGGACAGGCGCCGGAAGGACTTTCGTGCTTTCTCGTTCCCCGCATTCTCGGCGATGGTTCGGGCAACGGCTTCCGCTTCCAGCGGCTGAAGGACAAGCTCGGCAACCGCTCCAACGCCTCGTCCGAAGTGGAGTTCGTCAACGCCATCGGCGAGATGGTCGGCGAGCCCGGGGCGGGCGTGAAAACGATCATGGACATGGTGACGCTGACCCGGCTCGACTGCGCGATCGCCTCTTCGGCGATCATGCGTGCCGGCCTGGCCGAGGCCGTCCACCACACCCGTCACCGCCAGGTGTTTGGAACCAATCTGATCGAGCAGCCGCTGATGCAGCGCGTGCTGGCCGACATGGCGCTCGACGTCGCCGCGGCCACCGCGCTGTCGTTTCGGCTGGCGCGCTCCTTCGACGAAGCGGCCGGCGACCGCGGCGAGGCGGCCTTCGCTCGCGCCATGACGCCGGTCGTAAAGTACTGGGTCTGCAAGATCGCACCATCGCTGCTCTACGAAGCGATGGAGTGCCTCGGCGGCAATGGCTATGTCGAGGAGGCGCCGCTCGCCCGCTACTATCGCGAAGCTCCGGTCAACGCGATCTGGGAGGGATCCGGCAACGTCATGGCGCTCGACGTGCTGCGCGTGCTGGGGCGTGCACCCGGCCTGTTCGAGGAGGTGCTGGCCGGCATCGATCGCGATCTCGGCGCCGGCGGACGCGGCACCGTCGGTGTACTCAAGGCGGCAATGCAGGTCGCGGCAACCGACGAGGGCTCGGCCCGCCTGCTCACCGAGCAACTGGCGCTGTCGGCGGCTGCGGCGGAGCTTCGCAGGCTGGGGGCAGGGCGGATCGCCGACGCCTTCGTCGAGACGCGCCTCGCCGGCCAGTGGCGCAACACCTATGGCATGCTCGATTCGCGCCATGACGCGCGCATGATCATCGACACGCTCTATCCGCCGACGAACTGAGCCGCCAACAGCAGTACAACCGGGATGGTCGCGAAGGAAGCAAGCGTCTGCAGCGTCGTAACCGTAGCGTAAAGCTCGGCGTCGCCGCCCATCTGCTTGGCCAGCACATAACCGTTCATGGCGGTCGGCACGGCGCCGCACAGGATGAGAAACAGCAATTCCTCGCCGGTGACGCCAAGCAGGAGCGAAATGGTCAGCAGCAGCGCCGGAAACACCACCAGCTTGACCGCAACCGGGACGAGGATAGCGATTCTGGGCTTGACCAGGCTGTCGAGCCTCAGGCCCGCACCAATGCCGACGAGGCCAAGCCCAAGCGCGGCCTGGCCGATCAGCTGAAGCGTCTTGTTGACCGGCGCAAAAAGTTCGAAGGGCAGCGCGCGCAGCAGAAGACCGCCGGCAGCCGCGATCACCATTGGATTGGTCGCCATGCGGCGGATCAGCGTCGGCCAGTTGGCCGTCCTGTCGGCGAAGCGTGTAACCACGAAAACCGTCACAAGATTGATCGGCAGGATGATGATCGCCATCACCAGCGCGACGACAGCCATGCCGGCGGGCGGAAACAGTTTCTGGGCAATGGCCAGCGCCATGAAACCGTTCCAGCGGATCGACGTTTGGAAAATCGACGAGAATTCGGCCGCTCCGGCAAGACCGGCCTTGCGCAGAAACGGCCACAATGACAGCACGAACACAAACATCAGCGGCACGGTGATTGCCAGCGCCAGCATCATGGCATCCAGCTGCAGGCCGGTGAAATCGGCGTTTACGATCGTCACGAGAATCAGTGTCGGATAGAAGAACCAGTAGCCCAACTGGTCGATGCCGTGCCAGCCGGCCGGATCGATCACGTCGACGCGCCGAAGAATATTCCCGCACAGGAGAAGCAGGAAGATCGGCAGGATGCTTTCGAACGTGGCTTGCATGGAAGCGTCTCGGAGGGAGACTGTGCCATAGCAGGCATTGCCGGCATGTAAAGCGCCACGACCGGCGCTGTCGGGATCCTGCGGACGCCCGTTAACCTTAATAAATGGTTTCCATTGCGGTGGCGGGCCGCAAAGCCCACTGTCCTGTTTACGGAAGCAGGAACGCCATGCGGCATATATTGAGCTCCTTTCTGGCCTTGCACTGGGCGGTCGTTTTCGCCCTGCTGGCGTTCCTCTGCATCGACGGGAATCGCGGTGTTGCGGCAGCGCTTGGCGTGCTCGGCGTCGCCGTCCAGAACACCCGCTTCGCCGACCTCGAAAGCGCCGTTGTCGTGGCACCGCTTGCTGTAGCGCTGCTGGTCGTAGCGGTGCTGTTCTGCTGGGCCTTTGTCGAGACTCTGTTTAGCGATCCGACAAATCCGGACGCCACCGACAGCGTCGTGCGGGTCGCCTTCATCTCCGCCTCCGGCGTATTGTCGCTGATTGTCGTCGGCGGCGCCGCGCAGGGCATCAGCGGGCTGTTCATGGTCGTCGCGGTGCAACTGGCGGCGCTGCTGGCGTCCTATGTCGCCATGCTCGCAGAGTGGCGGTCGGCCCTCGCCGCAGCGGTTCCGGGCACCGGTGAAATCCGTGCCGCCGCGCATGTGATGGCGAAGGCGGCGGCGCACAACTCGGCGCTCTCGCGCATTTCCGGCCGGCTGGACACGAACTTGAGGCCGGACACGAACTTGAGGGATGGCCGCTGATGCGTACCTTGTTCGCGCTATGGGCGGCGCCGCTCGCCCTGTTCTGGGGGTGGTTCTTCCTGTCGCTCAACGACATCAATTTCGGTTATGTCATGCTGAGCCGCCAATTGCATGACCTCGTCTTCCAGCTTTATGGGGAGATGCTCGGCATTGATCCGGTGCTTATTCCCGGCATGGTGGCAAAGGCCTGCATCTTCGACAGTCTGCTGCTCATGGCATTTTGGGCGTTCCGCCGCCGCCGGGTGATCGGCGGCTGGATCAGGATAATGCGCGACCGCTATTTCGGCCAAGCATCGACGCCGAGCGCCTGAAGCCGGTCGAGAACGCCCTGCAGAATAAAGGCCGCCGCGGCCGAATCGATCTTGCCGGCGCGTTTGCGGCGCGAAAAATCCATCTCGATCAACGTCCGCTCAGCCGCCACCGTCGACAGTCGCTCGTCCCACAAAACGAAGGGCAGGTCGGTCACACCAGCCATGTTGCGGGCGAAGGCGCGGGATTTCTGGGCGCGCGGGCCTTCCGACCCGCCCATGTTGATCGGCAGGCCGAGCACCACGGCGCCGACGTTCTCTTTCTGCAGCAAGGCGAGCAGCACAGCTGCATCCAGCGAGAATTTCCTGCGCATGATGACCGGACGCGGATGGGCGAAGGCAAAGCCCCTGTCGGAAACCGCCACGCCGATGGTCTTGTCGCCGAGGTCGAGCCCGGCCAGCGTCTTGCCGCCGCTGAGCCGCGCCGGCAACTCTTCGATGGTGATGATGCTCAACGGCCTTCCTTGGACCACACGCCGTGGGACTTTAATTTCACTGCCGGCGTTCTATCCTTTGGCGAAGCAAAAATCGAGGAAGGCATTCATGAAACTGACCTGGTACGGACATTCCGCATTCCGCATCGAAACCACCGACGCGAAAATCCTCATCGATCCCTATCTGATCGGCAATCCGTCATGGACGAGCGGCTGGGAAGGACCGGCGGAAGGGGTCACGCATGTTCTTTTGACCCATGGCCATAGCGATCACATCAGCGGTGCGCTCGAAGTGCTTGGGAAAAGCGGCGCTATGCTGGTCGCCAATTTCGAGGTCTGCATGTACCTGGTCGGCAGGGGCGCCAGCGACAAGAAGATCAATCCCGGCAATATCGGCGGCACCGTGGATTGCGGCGGTTTCACCACCACCTTCGTCCAGGCGCTGCATTCATCGTCGTTCCCGGGCGACAATGGCCTGAACACCTATCTCGGCAATCCAGGCGGCCTCGTCCTGCATTTTCCGGAAGACAAGACGCTCTATCAC
>NZ_RZSW01000228.1:0-9505 GCF_003997375.1 Mesorhizobium sp. M5C.F.Ca.IN.020.29.1.1
TTCGTGCACCGTATGGCATCTGGACCGAAGAAGTAATCGCTGCATCAGCGGGTGCGGCATTGGCGCCCGTCCATTGGTCCATTGATCCACGCGACTGGTCTCGCCCCGGCGTTGACGCCATCGTCGACAGAGTGCTCGCCGATATCCGGCCGGGCGCAATCGTGCTGTTGCACGACGGGTGCGCTCCCGACGAATTGCAACCAGGCAATCAAGCCAGTCTGCGCGACCAGACGGTGACAGCGTTGTCACGCCTCATTCCAGAATTGCACGGCCGCGGATTTGTAATCCGATCACTTCCTCAACATCCCTGAACAAACAGAGATCCTATGGACCTTCTCACCACAGCCAGTACTGTTGCCGTTTCGTCTTATGCGGTGCTCTCAACTGTTTACAGAGGCATGCAAGCGGTCTACTCCCAACCGGAAAATGTTACGCCGCCGTCGGAAAGCTTGTTCGGATCCGACCGTTGGCCGAGCGTGGATGTCATTATCCCCTGCTACAATGAGGACCCGCGCACACTCGCGGCGTGTTTAGCTTCCATTGCAAATCAAGATTACGCCGGAACATTTCAGGTCTATGTGGTTGACGACGGTTCTGGAAATCGTAATGCCGTCATCCCGGTACACCACGCCTACGAGGGCGACCCGAGGTTCAATTTCATTCTGCTCCGCGAGAATGTTGGCAAACGCAAGGCGCAGATCGCCGCCATCCGCCGCTCATCTGGAGATTTCGTGCTCAGCGTCGACTCTGACACGATACTTGCGTCCGAAGTCATCACGAAGCTTGCAGTAAAAATGCGGGATCCCATGGTCGGAGCGGCCATGGGCCAGCTGACGGCATACAACCGCAGCGACACTTGGTTGACCCGGTTGATCGATATGGAATACTGGCTGGCTTGCAATGAGGAGCGCGCGGCGCAAGGTCGCTTTGGTGCGGTCATGTGCTGCTGCGGCCCATGTGCAATGTACCGCCGGTCTTGTCTCCTTTCTCTGCTGGATCAATACGAGACGCAGCTGTTCAGGGGGAAACCAAGCGACTTCGGTGAAGACCGTCATCTTACGATCCTCATGCTGAAAGCAGGCTTTCGAACCGAGTACGTTCCAGGTGCCGTCGCGGCGACAGTCGTTCCGGACAAGCTGGGACCTTATTTGCGCCAACAACTCCGCTGGGCACGGAGCACTTTTCGGGACACGATGCTTGCGCGAGGTCTACTGCGTGGCCTGGATCGCTATCTAACGTTGGATGTGATGGGAGAGAATCTCGGCCCATTGTTGCTCGGCATCGCGGTAGTAACGGCGCTCGGTGAGCTACTAGTTTTACATACAGTAAATTGGTGGACGGTGCTGGCTATTGTCACCATGACCACAATCAGATCTACGGTGCTATCTTTCCGGACTCGGCAGCTTCGATTCATCGGCTATTCAATGCACGCGTTCATCAGGATATTCCTGTTGATCCCCTTGAAGGCTTACGCCTTGTGTACATTGAGCAATAGCGATTGGCTGTCGCGTAAAAGTGTTCCCCTGCCCAACAGGAACAAAAAGGAAATCACAAGCGCAATGCCGCTTGCCGGAGCAAATGCTGCGGACGATTCTGGAATTGCGGAGTCACTTCATACTGCAGATCTTTCGCTCACGGCTGGTGAAGTCTGACGGCCCTGCAGCGCCGAGTGACCGAGTAAGTTGTGTCAGTCGACACGTGGTGAAGCTTGTCGAGTTACACCTATGGTCAGAACGGGAACTATCTGGAAGCGACACGTGGCATCTTGACGTTAATTCTTTTGCGGAAGCGATACACGCGTCGCTCCGGCCGCGACTTTCCAAAGGTGCCATCTCAAGGCGGTGGCCTGCTCTGAACCAGAATTCGTAAGTAAGCTGCCGGTGGCCAATCGGACTCATTCCGCTTGAGATAAACGCATGTCCAATGTAGCAATCGACCTTACCGGCGTAACCAAATTATTCGGAAACAAGCTCGTTGTGGACGGGCTGTCCTTCACCGTTGCATCGGGAGAGTGCTTCGGTCTGCTGGGGCCGAACGGCGCAGGCAAGAGCACGATTGCGCGTATGCTCCTCGGTATGACCCGGCCTGACGCGGGTGATATAACAGTCCTCGGTTTGCCGGCACGCAGCCGCTTGGCCCGCAAGGGCATAGGCGTGGTCCCGCAGTTCGACAATCTCGACCTGGAATTTACGGTACGTGAGAACCTGTTGGTGTTCGGGCGCTACTTCGGCATGAGTACAAGAGAGATCAACGCCGTCATCCCACGGCTCCTCGAGTTCGCTCGCCTTGAGAGCAAGGCGGATTCACGTGTCGGCCTGCTATCCGGCGGGATGAAGCGGCGCCTGACGCTGGCACGTGCTCTGATCAACGACCCCCAGTTGCTTGTGATGGATGAGCCCACGACCGGCCTCGACCCGCATGCCCGCCATCTGATCTGGGAGCGACTTCGTTTCCTGCTGGCGAGCGGAAAAACGATCATTTTGACCACCCATTTCATGGAAGAGGCTGAGCGGCTTTGTGATCGGCTGTGTGTTCTCGAGCGGGGACGCAAGATCGCCGAGGGCAGTCCTCATGCGCTGATCGACGAGTACATTGGGTGCAACGTGATCGAGATCTTCGGCGGCAATCCACAGGAGCTGATTTCGCTGATCAGGCCGTACGTTCAGCGTATCGAGGTAAGCGGCGAGACGCTCTTTTGCTATGCGCCTGATCCGGAGCAGGTGCGTGTCCAGCTTCGCGGTCGCGCGGGTCTGCGTCTTCTGGAACGACCACCTAGTCTGGAGGACGTTTTCTTGCGGCTAACCGGACGTGAGATGGAGAAGTGAACAATGGGTGAAGGTTTTACAGCGGCTCTACCCGCCAACGCGTGGAACTGGATCGCGGTATGGCGCCGCAACCATATGGCATGGAAGAAGGTCGCATTTGCTTCAATTCTCGGTACCCTTGCCGATCCTATGATTTACCTTTTCGGGCTCGGCACTGGCCTTGGACTTTTGGTAGGCCGCGTTGAAGGTGCCTCCTACATTGCATTTTTGGCAGCCGGCATGGTCGCGACAAGCGCGATGACCGCATCGACCTTCGAAACAACTTACGCGGTTTTCGGTCGCATGCGCGATCAGGGCACTTGGGAAGCAATCCTGCATACACAACTTACCCTCGGCGACATCATTCTCGGTGAATTGGCGTGGGCAGCCACCAGGGCCTTTCTGGCCGGTACGGCAATTACTGTTGTTGCCGCCACGCTGAGCTATGCCGCGTGGACGTCCGTTCTCTACGTGCTGCCGGTCATCGCTCTCACCGGGTTCGCCTTTGCGAGCCTGGCGATGGTCGTCATCGCGCTCGCGCCTAGTTACCACTATTTTATATTCTATCAGACGCTGGTCATCACACCCATGCTGTTCCTGTCAGGCGCGGTTTTTCCAGTCAGCCAATTGCCAGGCGCCTTTCAGCAGGTAGCGGCTTTCTCGCCGCTGGCGAATTCTATCGACCTAATTCGTCCGGTGATGCTTGGCCGCGTGGGCGACAATGTCGGGCTGCATATCGGCGCACTTTGCATATACGCGGTATTGCCGTTTTTCCTGTCGGCTGGACTGTTTCGTCGACGCCTGATGCGTTGACGCTACTTACGACCAGCACGAGAAGGAGGTCCGCAATGCTGCATCGCGAACTGGCCACGGCGGCCTGGAGGCAAGCGTGCTTGGCCTAGGAATCGTGAGTGGTACAGCAACACCGAAGCTGAGGCGCCGCCCATCTTCGCGACCAAACCTCGAGCTGCGGTCCAGTGGCGTGGAGCGCGGATCTATCCGTCGCGTCTCAAGATATAGCAGCCAGGCTTCTTGTGCTGGGCGTCCCCTAAACCGTCGCGCCATTATTTTAATTGGAAACATATGCAATGACCCACAACGTACCAACGCCTGAGCCTTTTGTGATTCTTGCTATGCCAAGAACCGGCACGCACTATTTAGAAGAATTGATAAACGAGCATCCGACCGTACTGAGTAACGGTGAGTTGCTCAACGAATACGATCCCAATTGGCCCGGCAAGGATCGCCTGCTACGCACCGATCGCGAGCTTCTCGAGCTTGCCTATTTGCGCTGCCCCATGCGGGACGTCAAGAATGTGACGCACCTTGGCTGCAAGATCAATGAACCTCAGTTTCACGAACGTCCGGCATTTTTTGCTGAACTGGCTCGTTGGCCAGCACTCAAGGTCATCCTCGTAATTCGCAGAAACATGTTGGAATCGCTCCGATCCTTTGTGCAGGCGAGGCAAAGCGGTCAATGGCTAAAGTTCAGTTCGGATGCCGCTCGGCCGCCGAGCGTCAGATTGTCAATCGCTGACTGCGAGGCTTACTTCAAAGCCGCCGACGATTTTCACACTCGCGTCGCGCACTCCTTCACGTTGAGCAACCTGCTTGTAGTGGAATACGAGAGCCTTCTTCACGAACCCGCCCGATGCTTGGGAACGGTTTGGGATTTCCTAGGCGTTCCAGCGCGTCCGCCATCAGATCACGCCATCCTGCAGCGCCAGGAAACGCGCCCGCTGGACCAAACGGTGCAGAATTTTGATGAGTTGCGGATTCACTTCGCACGCGGACCTTATTCAAGATTTTTTGACCTCGGAAATTCCAGGCGCTCGTCCACTTAATCGCGTGTCCCGCGTGCTCTGATGGTTGTGTAGGGTATGCTACGCATTCTGTCGCAAAGACGACAAAACCAGGGGCGCACCAAGGCGCCAGAGATATCGGCGGGCAGCCGATCTGCAGCAAAAATCAAAGGGGATGTCGCAAGGCAGCCTAGTCAATTCTCCTCTACTACCGAAGCACTTTGTCAGTACCCGCCCATTGGCGAGCCTTGGCTGCGAGATTCCGCCAACGGTAGAAGGCAGCCAGTGCGAAACCCGCACCAACCTCGCTGGCTGGGAGAGGTCTCCCAGTTGGCACGGCGCTTGCGCCGAGATGACAGCAGCGCCCGACCGGAGCGCCGCGACGGGAGAAGCTGGGAAGGGAGACCCCCGAGCCGGTCTGGGAGAGAAACGGTGTTGGTTCCAAAAATCCGCCGCGCGAACGCAGCGCCTCGCAAGCCCCTTTTTGCCCACGCCTACGTACAGGTGCTTGCCGGCATCGCCCTGGGGGCTGCAATTGGCTATTTCTATCCGGAGACCGGCGAGAGCCTGAAGCCGCTCGGCGATGCTTTCATCAAGGTCGTGAAGATGATCATCGCACCTGTCGTCTTCCTGACCATTGCGACCGGCATCGCCGCGAACGATCTTCACAAGGTCGGCCGCGTTGCCGGCAAGGCGATGATCTATTTCGTCACCTTCTCAACGCTCGCACTTGTCGTCGGACTTATCGTCGCAAATGTCGTTCAGCCTGGCGCTGGCCTCAACATCGATCCGGCTTCGCTCGATCTCCAGGCCGTGAAGGGCTTTGTGGCCAAGGCCCACGAGCAGTCCGTGACCGGTTTCCTGATGAACATCATCCCGTCAACCATTCCCGGTGCCTTCGCGGACGGCGACATCCTGCAAGTCCTGTTCTTCTCGGTCCTGTTCGGCATCGCTCTGGCGACAGCCGGAGAGACGGGGAAACCGGTCGTTTCCTTTCTCCAGGCGCTTACCGCCCCCATTTTCAAGCTCGTCGGCATCCTGATGAGGGCCGCACCGATCGGCGCCTTCGGCGCAATGGCCTTCACGATCGGCAAATATGGAATCGGTTCGGTGGCTAATCTCGCGATGCTGGTCGGAACCTTCTATCTCACCGCCTTCCTCTTCGTGTTCGGGGTTCTCGGCGCGGTCTGCCGCTACAACGGCTTCTCGATCTTTTCTCTGGTCCGCTATATCAAGGACGAGCTGCTGCTTGTCCTGGCAACGTCCTCCTCGGAGGCCGCGCTGCCCTCGCTCATGGAGAAGATGGAAAAGGCCGGCGCCACGCATTCGGTCGTGGGTCTCATTCCATTCAATCTGGACAGCACGAATATGATGCTCGCCGCCCTCTTCATCGCCCAGGCGACGAAAACTGATCTGCCGATCGGCTGCCGGATCCTGATGCTGTTTGTCGCTTTGTTCCCTTCGAACGGAACAACCCGCATTACCGGTGCAGGCCTCGTCACAATGGCTGCAATGCTCTTTCTTGTTCCGGCCGCACCGGTCACCTCCGTGGGGCTTATTCTTGGCGTCGATCAGCTTATGTCCGAATGCCACGCGCTGACGATTTTTCTCCGCAGCGTAGCGGCAACGCTGGCTGTCGCCCGGTCTGGGGCGAGCGGGATAAACGACGATTCGGGGAGCGCCTCACGAGCGGACCGTTCAGCGCTCTGGCGGTGGACGGTCAAGTCGCCCGGCGTGGTGAACGCGGTCCCCGCGCGAACGACGCTCAGCTATTGGCGTGGGCCCGATGGCGCAAAGCCGTATTTGAGAAACCGCCAGATCGCACCGGCACCTGTGCGCCTGTAGCAACTGCGGGGCACGATCAAAAGCGACCCCATTTTACACCAGAAAGGCGGGCCGTTGCTGCCACGCCGTCCATGGATCGGAGCCTCATGTCTAAGACAACTGCCATCACTCTCGCGGTTCTCCTTTTTCTCCTCGCCGTGCTGCTTTCCGTGCTGGCGAGCCATAATAGCGCGCACCCGCACGGGCGGGAAAGGCCGCCCCCGACCATGCAGTCGTGCCAATAGACAGTCAAAAGTGGAGCGGCACTCGTCAACGACCCCGCTTCGCCAATCGCCGGCAACCCGGAAGGTCCGGGAACCCTTCAGCGCTCTGCCGGGTGGACGGTCAGTCGCCCGGCGTGGTGAATGGCGGTCGCG
Source organism: Mesorhizobium sp. M5C.F.Ca.IN.020.29.1.1 (assembly GCF_003997375.1). Lineage (NCBI taxonomy): Bacteria > Pseudomonadati > Pseudomonadota > Alphaproteobacteria > Hyphomicrobiales > Phyllobacteriaceae > Mesorhizobium > Mesorhizobium sp. M5C.F.Ca.IN.020.29.1.1. The sequence continues at coordinate 6,808 of NZ_RZSW01000228.1, forward strand.
GTTGCCCGGCCCGCGCGAACGACGCTCAGCTGGTGGGGTGGGCCCGATGGCGCAAGGCCATCTTTCCAGAAACCGCCAGAGCGCACCGGCATCGATAGCTGTCCGCCCTCGCGACTGCGCCCTGTGGCAAGTGCGGGGCTCGATCAAAGCATTTTACAGCAAAAGGCGGGCCGTTGCTGCCACCCCGTCCATGGATTGGAGACCCATGTCTAAGCCGACTGCCATCACTGTCGCAGCTCTTCTTTTACTCCTCGCCGTGCTGGCGAGCCAATATAGCGCGAACCTGCACCGGCAGGCGTGGTCGATCGAGAGGCAAAAGTGGAGCGGCGCATTCGACAACGACCCCGCTTCCCCAATCGCCGGCAACCCGCAAGGCGATGCCGTTCTGGTCATATTCAATGACTACCACAACTGTCCGCATTGCAGACTGGCAGATCTCAATTACCAGAAAGCCATCAAGGATGATCCCAATTGCCGGTCCTGGGACCGGATTCCGAATTCGCAGCCGTAGCGGCGCTCGCCTCCAGAAAACAGGGAAAGTATGACGAATTCCACCGCGCCCTTATGGCTTTCCCCAGTCGGATTAACGAAAGGATCACTCTCATGATCGCAGCACGTGTGGGCCTCGACGTTGAGCAGCTCAAGCGGGACATGCAAGATCCGGCCATGGCAGATGAATTTGCTCGCACCCGGGCACTCGCGAAAGGTCTGCACATCCTCGGTACGCCCGCGTTGGTGGTCGGCGATAAAGTGATCGCCGACTGGTCGACATGGCCAGCTTGCAACGCTTGCTCGCCGATGCGCGCTCAAAGCGCGCTGGCTCTCGTGCGGGGCAGCATCTGTAGATCGGCCACGCTGTTGTTGCCGGAGCGTGCCGTTTGTGGCAGCTGGCTTTGCTGTTGCTCCTCGGCATCTTGTTGCGGTCATCCAGCTGCCGTGGGCGCCAACAACAATCCTGAGCGCCGCGCCTGAAGGCGCTGGCCGGGTGCTCGTGAACCGAGCCCGCTTTTCTTCGCCAGGCTCAGGCGGTCTCGGCCCTGCGGCTTCGCCCCCTGGCGCGGGGCAGCCTTCGGCTGCTGACGGTCGCCGGCCTGTCGGCCGGCGTCGTTTTTATCGTGGCCTTCCCCGGTGGCGCAGGGTGGGCAGCACTCCCTTCTAGGCCCGCCGCGGCGTCCCGCAACCCTTCGCTTTCGCTTCGGGTCCTCCACTCCGTTCCGGTCCTGCGGATGCAGTCCGCCTCCGACGTCGGGCCTTTCCGGTCGCTTTCGCCGCCCACCCCGCTTCTGGGGAGGGCGCGCGATTGAAGAGCGGAGGACATCACGATGCGTGCAAACAACAAACGTTGCGGCAGCCGACAGGCTGGCGCAGACAGTGGCGGGCGCACCGGCGCCAGCCTTTATCAGGAAATCACCGACCGCATCATTGCCGAACTGGAGCGCGGCACCGTGCCATGGGTCAAGCCGTGGGGCAGGGCAAGGACAGGCCTCGGCCTGCCGCGGAATGCGGCCACCCAGCGCCGATATTCCGGCATCAATATCCTGATCCTGTGGGGCGGGGTCATCGATCGCGGTTTCCCCAGCCAGAACTGGCTCACCTTCCGGCAGGCGCTTTCCCTAGGCGGCAATGTCAGGAAGGGCGAGCACGGCACCACCATCGTTCACGCTGACCGCTTTGTTCCCAAGAACGAAAAGCAACGCGCCGACACCGATGGCGACGAACCGCAGGCGGTGCCCTTCCTGAAGCGCTTCACCGTCTTCAATGTCGCGCAGTGCGATAATCTGCCCGAACATCTTTACGCCGCCGGCGAGCCTCTGCCTGAGCGCGAGATGGTCCCGCAGGCCGAGGCGCTCATTCATGCAAGCGGCGCTGATTTTCGCATCGGCGGCGAGCGCGCTTTCTACATGCCCGGCAGCGACACCATACAGGTGCCGCCGCAGCCGGCTTTCTTCCACCAGATCGACTATTACCGGACCTGCTTTCACGAGCTTGGCCACTGGACCGGCCACCCGACGCGACTCGCGCGCGACCTGTCCGGCTCCTTCGGGTCCAAGACCTATGCGCGCGAGGAACTGGTCGCCGAAATCGCATCAGCCTTCATCTGCAGCAGTTTCGGCATCGAGCCGACCGTGCGCCATGCCGACTACATCGGCTCATGGCTGACGGTTTTGCGCGAGGACAACCGCGCCATCTTCCGCGCCGCCAGCCATGCCTCGAAAGCCGCCGATTTCCTGCTTGGCCTCAATGCCGATGTCGAAGGCGAGGCACATGCCGAAACCGCCCATGGGAGCGCGCAATCCTCACACGCGACCGCCTTGCGCCTCTGATGACGCAAAAGCCGCGCGCAACCAACTCGACAGTTCTCTTTGAGGTTGCGCTAAAGCCGATGGCCGGCGTTGGCGCCGATCGTTTATCGGACCGAGGTTCGCAAAAAAGGGCGGCATTGCTGCCGCCCTCTCGTTGCGAAAGCTGCCAGAGCTAGATTAGAAATCCATGCCGCCCATGCCGCCCATGCCGCCGCCGCCCATGCCGCCTGGCATGCCGCCGCCAGCCGACTCCTTCTTCGGAGCCTCCGCGATCATGGCTTCGGTGGTGACCAGCAGGCCGGCGACCGAGGCCGCATCCTGGAGAGCCGTGCGCACGACCTTGACCGGATCGACGATACCCATGGCGATCATGTCGCCATATTCGCCGGTCTGGG
>NZ_RZSW01000229.1:0-9392 GCF_003997375.1 Mesorhizobium sp. M5C.F.Ca.IN.020.29.1.1
AGCCTGGATCGCATCAAATGTCAGCCAGCCGCGCCAGAAGGCCGGATCGGCCTCGTTGCGCCAGGCCGGGATCATCCCGCGGTCGGCCTCGGTGTAGTAAGGCACCTTGAACATGATCGCACGCTCGTCGGTCGGGCTGGCGGCGGGCAGCAAGGCCTGCTTGCCGGTGCGGCGATACGCAGCCTCGGCCGCATCGCCCGCGGCTTCAAGCCTGGCGATGCCTTCCTTGCCGCCATACGTCTGCTCGACCACCTCGGCATCGTGCAGCCAGGGGGCGACCAAGGCGATCGACTTGATCGCGGCATCTTCAGCGGCGGCAGTGACCATGTAGCCGGAGCTGGCGCAAATGCCGAGCCCGCCGATGCGATCCTTGCCGATCTCGGGCCGGGTCGCGAGATAGGCGACCGCCGCTCCGATGTCGGCGATCTTGGCGCCGGGATCCTCATGTTGGCGCCGGGCGCCGCCGCTCTCGCCCCAACCGCGAAAGTCGAAGGTCAAGGCTGCGAATCCGCGGTCGGCCATCTCGCGGGCGTAGCGGGCCGGCATCTGTTCCTTTACCGTCATCCAGGCGCCGGTCACGACCAGCGCGGGCCGAGGTCTCGCCGGGTCCAGATCCTCGGGAAGATAAAGGTCGCCGACGATCTGCTCACCGTGCGAAGTGAAAGTGACGCGCTCGACCCGCGGTGCGGCGAAGGCGCTGGAGCCGAGCGCGACGGCGGTTGCTGCGGCTAGTGTCAGGGTTTTCAGCATCGCAAATCTCCTTTGCTTGGCGCGGGAGCGGCAGGTTGAGGAAAGCCGCCGTCTAGCGGTCATCCGCCAGTCGGCCGGGCAGTGGCTTCAGCGGGTAGTGCGTCCAGTAGAAGGCGTCCGACTGGTACATGTCGGTCAAAAAATTCTGCGCCTCGGCGATCTTTCCGTCCTTGATGCGAAACATCAGGGCGTAGAGCTGGTCGATCTCGGGACCTGAGCCGACGTTCGACCAGCCGCGATGGATGTCGACGACGAGGTCGCCCTGCGCCTGGAAGAAGATCGGCTCGGCCCTGAATTTGCCATCGGCCAGGCCACGGAAGAAGGCGACCACTTCCTCCGGCCCGCGCTTGTCGCCGGCCAGCGGATGATGGCCCGGAATGCGCCAGACGATGTCTGGCGCGAGGAAGGGCCGGACGGCCTCCGGGTTCCCGGTCGCATAAGCTGCGTAATAGTCCTTGATCAGCTGGATGTTGCGGTCTTCCTGCGGACCGCCGTTCGCGGGAGCGGCAGACACCGCCAGGAGAGCGCCGGCGGCAAGCGAAGCGAGCCTGGTCATCGATCCTGTCTCCTTGCCTTCGAGCCGTCGCAACGGCGAGGCTAAACCCAGCATGAGGCTTTTTCTTCGCCGGAAAAACCCGTATAGTTCGACAAGGCTCTTTGGAATAACCTCATAATGCGCCTCGACCAGTTCAGCGGCATCGTCGCCTTTGTGAAGGTTGCGGAGGCCAGGAGCTTCACCCGCGCCGCCTCCGAACTCGGCGTCGCTCCGGCCTCTTTGAGTGAGGCAGTCAAGGGGCTGGAGGAGCGTCTGGGGGTGCGGCTTCTCAACCGCACGACCCGCAGCGTTGGCCTGACCGAAGCCGGCGCCCACTACCTCGACCCCGTGCGCCCAGCGGCCGAAGAGATCCGGGCGGCTGGCGCGGCGCTGCGCGAGTCCCGCGACCGCCCCGCCGGCACACTGCGCCTGAGCCTGCCATGGATCGCCGCACCACTGCTGATCGAGCCGCTGATGGGGCCGTTCATGGAGGCTTACCCGGAGGTGCGGCTTAGCCTGATCTTCGACGACAATTTCGTCGATATCGCCGCTCAGGGCTTCGATGCCGGTCTGCGGATCGGCGAGCTTCTCGAGAAGGATATGATCGGCGCGCGTCTGGGCGGGCCGCTCCAGACCGTCGTGTTGGCGAGCCCGGACTATCTCGCGCGTAACGGTACGCCGAAGCGGCCCGCCGACCTCGCCGCCCACCGCTGCATCGCCTTCGCCTTCACCCGCACCCGCGCCATCTCGCCCTGGGAGTTCGTCGTGGACGGACGCCAAGTCGAGTTCACGCCCGACGCACGTCTGGTCGTGAACACACTTCCGCTCTGCATCACCGCCGCCGCGCAAGGGCTTGGCCTAGCCTTTGCCGTCGAAGGCCTCGCTGCGCCGCTCCTCGCCTCAGGCGCGCTGGTCAAGGTGCTGGAGCCTTTCTGTCCCACCTACGAACCGCTCCACCTCTATTATCCCAGCCGCCGCCTCGTCCCGCCCAAGCTGCGGGCCTTCATTGATTTCGTGCGCGCGAACGCTCACAATTTGCGGATCTGATGCGCCGCCGCGAAACCAGCCACGGCGCATATCGGCGAGCCGGTCCGCCTCACCCCCAGGTGCCAACCAACTGCCTAGTGGCGGCGTTGAGGCGATTGAAGGCGTTGATCAGGGCAATCTGGACCACCAGGGCGGCAAGCGCCTTCTCGTCATAATGCCGGGCGGCCTCGTCCCAGATCGTGTCGGGCACCGGGTCGGGCCGGTCGCAGAGCCGGGTTGTTGCCTCGGCAAGCGCAAGAGCCGCGCGTTCGGCGTCGGTGAAGTAAGGCGTCTCCCGCCAGGCGGACACGGTGAAGACGCGCTCATCCTTTTCGCCGGCCTTCTTCAATTCACGCGCATGCATGTCGATACAGACGCTGCATCCGTTGATCTGGCTGGCGCGCAAATGGACGAGCTTGCGCGTCACGTAGGGCAGGTCAGCCGTTTCCGTCGACTTGTCCAGCGCGAGCAGCGCCTGCAGGGCGCCGGGAATGAGAAGCACAGGGTTTTTCAGTCTTGCTTGCATCGCGGTCTCCTTGTTTTGCCGATCCCGATGCCGGGCATCCGGATTCGGGATCGGCGCCCTGTCTACCAAAATCAATAACTAGATAGCTATGGATTTACCTATAACTCAGCAGTTATGAATGTGTCAAGCAGGAAATTGGCGGCAATGCAAACGGCAACGACCCGTCGCGTTGAGCCAATAGTTCCGGCTTTCGCTACAAGGAGCCCGATGCTAGGGCATGATCAACTCGAATTCGCCAACGGATCGCCCTGTGACCGACACAGAACGCCCTCGCCTGCCGCTGATCGAAATCTGCGTCGAAGGCATAGATGGCCTGCTCGCCGCGCAAGCCGCCGGCGCCGACCGGGTCGAGCTCTGCGCCAGCCTCTTCGAGGGCGGCATAACGCCGAGTCTTGGCACAGTGCGTGCCGCCCTTGAGCTGGCGACGATCCCATTCCACGTCATCGTGCGGCCCCGCGGCGGCGATTTTCTCTACAGTGAAGCCGAGTACCGTTCGATGCTCGCCGATGTGCGTGCGCTGAGCGAACTTGGCGTGGCTGGTGTCGTCGTCGGCTGCCTGAATGCCGACGGTACCGTCGACGAAAAGCGCATGAGCGAATTGGTGCAGGCGGCAGGGCCTTTGAACGTCACCTGCCACCGTGCCTTCGACATGACACGCGATCCGGCCGAAGCGCTGGAAGCGCTGATCCGCAGCAAGGTAGGCCGTGTGCTGACCAGCGGCCAGCGTGATACCGCATTGGAGGGCGTGGCCCCGCTGGCGGGCCTCGTCCAGCAGGCCGGTAAGCGCATCGTCATTCTTGGCTGCGGCGGGCTCAACCCCAGGAACATCGCCGAGGTGCGGGAAAGAACCGGACTGACGGAAATGCATTTCGCCGCGCTCAAGGACGTGCCGAGCGCGATGCGCTACCGCAATCCCCAGGTTGGCATGGGCGGCACCGACCTCGACCGCGAGTACCGCAACACCGTGACCGATGCGGCGCTGGTGGCGGCGACGATTGCGGCGGCGAGAGCATGATCCCGAAGAAAGAAAACACGTGACGCAAGCACGCCTGCCGATCGACCTGGTCTCGCCGCAGGACGAGCCCGCCGTCCTCGCCCTCAACAACGAACACGCGGCCGAGTTGTCGTGGCTCGAACCCGAGCGCCTGTCCTTCCTGCTCGGCGAAGCGTTTTATGCGCGCCGCATCGGTGCGCTCGAAGCCTTCATCATGACCTTCGACCAGAACGCCCGCTACGACAGCCCGAACTTCCTGTGGTTCCGCGAGCGCTATCCGCGCTTCGTCTATGTCGACCGTGTCGTCGTTGCAGGAGAAGCGCGTGGTCGCGGCCATGCCCGCAGGCTCTATGAGGATCTGTTCGACCAGGTATTGCATGCCGGCCAGACCATCGTCACTTGCGAGGTGAATGCCGAGCCGCCCAATCCGGCTTCAGACGCCTTTCACGCCGCGCTTGGCTTTGTCGAGGTCGGCGACGCGGTGATCCACGGCGGCAAGAAGGCGGTCCGCTACTATACCAGGCAGATCACCGGCTGAGGCGACAAGCCCTACCAATTGCGGTTCAGCCAGCCACGGGCAGGCTTTTCGACGATGTAATAGCTGCACAAAGCGCAAGCGAACGCCCCGGCCAGCATCAGCAGCGGCGCACTGCCCTGTGAATAGACGAATTTGTAGAACGGCTGCTGCCACAGATAGAGCGAATACGACCACAGTCCCAGCGTCGCCATCGGCCAGCAGGACAAAAATCCGGTCAGGTACCGTGTGCTGAAATCGAGCGAGTTGACGGCGAGCGCCAACAGCGGCACCGCGACCAGATAATGGATCGGCGTCGGCACCGCATCCATGAACAGAAGAACCGCCCCGACGGACGCCGCGACGGCGACATGCGGCCCCTTGAACAAGGCTGGCAGCCTGTCGTCGGCCTTGAGCAGGCATATCACCGCCGACAGCAGGATCGAGGCGATGTGCACGTCGGTCCGCCAGTAGGTGGCCTCGTAGTCCATTGCGAAGACCCAGTACGAAATCGCGCCGTTTGCCATGGCCAGCACCGACAGCGCGCTGAGCAGCATGACGACGCGGGCACGCCCTGAAACGAAAAAACTGATCAGTGCCAGGATGGCATAGGCATGTTCTTCGACGCATAGCGACCAGATATGGTCGAGCGCGCCGGCGCGGCTGACGAGAATCCCAGCATAATTGTAGGTGAATGTCAGCGCCGTCAGCGCCGCCTTCCATTTGAAGGCGACAAACGTGCCGGACAAGGCAACCATCGAAGCGACGACGAAAACCAGCAGCGCCGGATAGACGCGGGAGAACCGGCGCTTGAAGAACGCCTTGAGAGGATAGCGTTCGACAAAGAGAATCTCGGCCATGAGCCGGCCGCTGAGCACGAAGAAGAACTCGACGCCCATGACACCGAGGTTGATTCCGGGAACGGGAAAGAAGTGGCCGATCAGCACCAGTGCGATCGACAGGCCGCGCCATCCGTCGAGATAGGCCAGCCTTGTTCTCGACGACGTGTCGGCGGCGGAGCGGGACACGACAAGCTGCGCCGCGGAGATATCCGTCATGCCGGTCCTTTCGCATTTGAATGATGCGAAAGGGCTGCACGGCTGTAACCGTGCGCTCCGAGCCCCGGCTCGCATTCCTCCATGCATATTGCAGCGCAATAGAGCACTGTGCAAGTGCGAGACGGCCACACTTTGGCCTGTACGGCCGCCGAAGGGGCCGCGAAGGCCCCTTCCCAAAGCTGACAAATCCAAGACCCGGCGATCGGTATCGTCAGGCGTTGGCGGTAGCCACCGCGCGCTTGGCCATCACCACGATCAGATTGGCGCGATAATCGGCCGAGGCATGGATGTCAGTCATCAAATCATTCGCCGGCACTTTCACTCCGTTGAGGGCAGCGGCGTCGAAATTCGTGGCAAGTGCCGCCTCGATTTCCTTCGAACGAAAAACGCCGTTGTCGCCGGCCCCGGTGACGGCGACGCGGACTCCGTCCGCGCCATTGGCCACGAACACACCGACGATCGCATAGCGCGATGCCGGATTGCGGAATTTTTCATAGGCCGCCTTGGCCGGCGCGGTGAAGGTCACCGCGGTGACGATCTCGCCGTCCTCCAGCGCCGTCTCGAACAGGCCGGTGAAGAACGCGTCGGCAGCGATCTCGCGCCTGTTGGTGACGATAGTGGCGTCAAGCGAAAGAAGTGCTGCCGGATAATCAGCCGCCGGGTCATTATTGGCGATCGAGCCGCCGATCGTGCCCTTGTAGCGTACGGCCGGATCGCCGATCAGAGAAGCCATGTGGGCCAAAGCCGGACAGGCCGTCTTCAGCCTCTCGTCGCGGGCGACGTCGTAATGTGTGGTGCCGGCGCGAATGGTGATGGTGCTGCCCGACACCTCGATGCCTTTCAATTCCTCGATATGCGAAAGGTCGACGAGATCGGACGGTGCGGCAAGCCGCGTCTTCATCGCCGGGATCAGCGTCATGCCGCCCGACAGCAGCTTCGCATCGCCGGTCTCGAGCAGCTTGACCGCATCGGCGACCGAGGCGGCACGGTGATAGTTGACTGAGTACATGGGATGCTCCCGTGAAGTGAATTGGTGAGTAGTCAGTAGTGAGTAGTTTCAGTGTTTCTCTACTGACTACTCAATACTGACCATTCACTCCTGTTTCAGTGTCTCGTCGTCGCCCGGATCGCTGCCCAGACCGTGGACGGCGATGCCGGCATGGCGATATCGGTGATGCCGATGGCGTCGGTGATGGCGTTGATCACTGCCGGCGGTGAGCCGATGGCGCCGGCCTCGCCGCAGCCCTTGATGCCGAGCGGATTGCCCGGGCACGGCGTGTTCGAGGTCGAGACCTTGAACGACGGCAGGTCGTCGGCGCGCGGCATGGTGTAGTCCATATAGCTCGCAGTCAAAAGCTGCCCGCTGGCGTCGTAGCGGGTGCCCTCCAGCAAGGCCTGGCCGATGCCCTGGGCGACGCCGCCATGCACCTGGCCCTCGACGATCATCGGATTGATGATGTTGCCGAAATCGTCGGCGGCGACGAACTGGACGATCTCGGTGACGCCGGTTTCCGGATCGATCTCGACCTCGCAGACATAGCAGCCGGCGGGGAAAGTGAAGTTCGACGGATCGTAGAATGAAGTCTCCTTCAGCCCCGGCTCCATGCCGCCCGGCAGGTTGTGGGCGGTGTAGGCGGCAAGCGCCATCTGAAACCACGGCACTTGTCTGTCGGTTCCGGTGACCTTCAATGCACCGTTTTCGATGACTATGTCGCCCTCGTCGGCCTCGAGCAGATGGGCGGCGATCTTCTTGGCCTTGGCCTCGACCTTGTCGAGCGCCTTGACAACGGCCGACATGCCGACGGCGCCCGAGCGCGAGCCATAGGTGCCCATGCCCATCTGGACCTTGTCGGTATCGCCATGGACGATGGAGACGCTGTCGATCGGCACGCCGAAGCGCTGGTTGACCAGTTGCGCGAAAGTCGTCTCATGGCCCTGGCCATGGCTGTGCGAGCCGGTCAATACTTCGATCGTTCCGGCGGCGTTGACGCGTACCTCGGCTGATTCCCACAGGCCGACGCCGGCACCGAGCGAGCCGACCGCCGCCGACGGCGCCAGCCCGCAGGCCTCGATATAGCAGCTCATGCCGATGCCGCGCAGCTTGCCATTCGCCCTGGCGGCCGCCTTGCGCTGGGCAAAACCGGCATAATCGGCAGCCTCCATCGCCGCGTCCAGCGAAGCGGCATAATCGCCGGCGTCATAGTTCATGATGACCGGTGTCTGGTGCGGGAACGATGTGATGAAGTTCTTTCGGCGAAGCTCCGCCGGCGACACGCCCAACTCGCGTGCGGCGGTTTCGATCGTGCGTTCGAGCAGATAGGTGGCCTCCGGCCGCCCTGCCCCGCGATAGGCATCGACCGGCGCGGTGTTGGTGTAGACGGCGCGCACATTGGCGTGGATCGCCGGAATATCATACTGGCCCGACAACAGCGTCGCGTAAAGATAGGTCGGCACGCAGGACGAGAACAGCGACATGTAGGCGCCGAGATTGGCGATGGTGTCGACCTTCAGCCCGGTGATCCTGTTGTCCTTGTCGAAGGCCATTTCGACCGTCGAGACATGGTCGCGGCCATGGGCGTCGGTGAGGAAGCTCTCGGTGCGGTCGGCGACCCATTTGACCGGCACGCCGGTCTTCTTCGAGGCCCACAGGCAGATGATTTCTTCCGGATAGATATAGATCTTCGAGCCGAAGCCGCCGCCGACATCCGGCGCGATGACGCGCAGCTTGTTTTCGGGCGCGACATTGTAGAAGGCGCTCATCACCAGACGCGCGAGATGCGGGTTCTGCGAGGTCGTCCAGCACGTGTAGTGGTCCTCGGCCTTGTCGTAATAGCCTAGTGCCGCTCGCGGCTCCATGGCGTTCGGCACCAGCCGGTTGTTGACGATCGTCATGCGGGTGACGTGGGCTGCGGCCTTGATTGCCGCGTTGGTCGCCGTGCTGTCGCCGAGCTCCCAGTCGAAAATCAGATTGCCGTCGGCTTCCGGGTGGATCTGTGGTGCGCTCCTTTCGAGCGCCTTCGGAGCATTGACGACCGCCTTCAGTTCTTCGTAGATGATGTCGACCGCTTCGGCCGCGTCGCGCGCCTGCCCCTTGGTTTCGGCAACCACGACGACCACCGCGTCGCCGACATAGCGGACCCTATCGAAGGCCAGCGGCGACCACGCCCCCATCTTCATCGGCGAGCCGTCCTTGGAATGGATCATCCAGCCGCAGATGAGATTGCCGATGCCGTCGACCTTGAGCTCCTTGCCGGTAAGCACGCCTATAACGCCCGGCATGGCCTCAGCCTTTTTGACATCGATCTTCTTGATCTCAGCATGCGCGTGCGGGCTGCGCACGAAGGCCGCATGCTTCATGCCGGGAACCACCATGTCGTCGACATAGCGCCCTGCGCCGGTGATGAACCGCTTGTCTTCCTTGCGCGCTACACGAGCGCCAACACCTTCAATGCCCATAAGAATTCCTCCGGAATTTAGGGGAGTAGGTGAATAGGCAGTAGGCAGTAGGGAAATTTTTGCTCCTGGTTCCCTACTGCCTACTGCCTACTGCCTATTGCCCTGTTCATGCCGCCTGCTTGGCACTGCCCTTCGCCCCCTTCGACATCGTCTCCGATGCAGCGAGGATCGCCTTCACGATGTTGTGGTAGCCGGTGCAGCGGCAGATATTGCCTTCGAGCTCGGCCCGCACCGTGGCCTCGTCGAGGCCTTCGGGATGACGATTGATCATGTCGGTCGCCGCCATGATCATGCCCGGCGTGCAGAAACCGCACTGCAGTCCGTGATGCTCCTTGAACGCCGCCTGCACCGGATGCAGGTCGGCTCCGTCCGCCAAACCTTCGATCGTCGCGATGGTCGACCCGGAGGCTTGCACCGCAAGCATCGTGCAGGACTTTACCGCCTTGCCGTCGACATGGACCACACAGGCGCCGCATTGCGAAGTGTCGCAACCGACATGCGTGCCGGTGAGTCCAAGATTCTCCCGCAAGAAA
>NZ_RZSW01000022.1:0-26878 GCF_003997375.1 Mesorhizobium sp. M5C.F.Ca.IN.020.29.1.1
AAAACGCGGCCGGCGCCCAGGAGTGAAATCCGACGATCAAGATGCCGGCTGATCACCGGGCCACTTCACCTGTCAGGTAGGGAAAATTGGATGCCCACATTCGCGGAGACTTCGGTGCCCATTGACAGGCTTCATGGGATGCTGCGAGACGGTCGAGGAACAGCCTCCGGAAGAGCCGCGACAGCACCCGCACGGGCAAGAAGAAGCCGAGTTTGCAGGCGATCCAGCGGGTGCCGTCTGGCGACAGGCCGCCGCCGGGCACGATGATGTGGACGTGCGGATGATGGGTGAGCGCCGAGCCCCATGTATGGAGCACCGCGGTGAGGCCGATGCGGGCGCCGAGATGTTTGGGATCGGCGGCAATGGTGGTGAGCGTCTCGCTGGCGGCCTTGAACAGGAGGTCGTAGACGACGGCCTTGTTCTGGAAGGCGATCGCCGCGACGGCTGCCGGCTGGGTGAAGACGACGTGGTAGTACGCGACCGGCAGCAGCTCAGCCTGCCTGTCGGCGAGCCAATCCCGCGCTGCCGCACCTTGGCACTTCGGGCAGTGCCGGTTGCGGCAGGAGTTGTAAGCGATCTCGATGCGGTCGCAGTTCTCGCAGCGCGCGACATGGCCGCCGATTGCGGCGGTGCGGCAGGCCCGGATCGCCGAGATCACCTTCAGCTGGCCGAGGCTGAGGTGTCCGGCGTGGGCGCTTAGATAGGCATCGCCATGCGCGCGCAGGATGTCCGCGACCTCGAGCGAAGGCCGCGCCATCGGGTGCGGTGCCCTATGCCGGAGGCGGCGGCGTCAACAGCGAGAGCGGGCTTTCCACCTCGCGCAACGTCTTCAGCGCCACGCGCGTGTAGGCGGCGGTGGTATCGAGCTTCATGTGGCCGAGCAGCACCTGAATGACGCGGATATCGACGTTGCGCTCGAGAAGATGGGTGGCGAAGCTGTGCCGCAGCGTGTGCATGGAAATGCGCTTGTCGAGCTTGGCCGCCGTCGCCGCTGCGCGGCAGGCGCGGTCCATCTGGCGTGTGGTGATCGGCTGGCCGGGCTCGCGGCCAGGAAACAGCCATCCCTTCGGCCGCTTCACCTTCCACCACCGGCGTAGCAGGTTGAGCAGATCCGGCGACAGCATGACGTAGCGGTCCTTGCGGCCCTTGCCCTGCTCGACGCGGATCAGCATGCGGGTGCTGTCGATGTCGGAGACCTTAAGGTGGGTGACCTCTGACACACGCAGGCCGCAGCCATAGGCGAGGCTGAGCGCGGCGCGATGCTTGAGATTAGAGGCGTGGGCGAGAAGCAGCGCCACCTCTTCGACGCTTAGCACCACCGGCAGCCGTTCCGGTGTCGGCAGCCGCGCCATGCGGTCGCAGAACCCGGCGCGGCCGAGCGTCGCGTGGAAGAAGAAGCGTAATGCGGTGTTCGACAGGTTCATTCGCGCATAGCTCGCCCCGAGCGAGGCGAGATGGAGCTGATAACGGCGCAGATCTTCTCGCTCCGCCTGATCGGGCGAGCGGCCGAGGAAGGCGGCGAACTCCCGCACCTGGCGGATATAGTCGCGCTTGGTGTGCTCGCCGAACTGGCGGATCGTCATGTCCTCTATCATCCGCTGACGCAGCGGGCTGACGGCAGGACGATCATTGCTCTGATCAGTCATGGGGGCTCTCCTGGTTAGAGGGAAACCCCACGATGTTCAGGCAGGAGACGCAGCTCCGACAACAAAATGGCAGCACAAGCGATGCCGCCGCGCCCTACCGCGCGAGCGGTTTAGTTCTCTGAGTTGACGGCGCAATCGGGTGAAAGCGGAACGACACCCGAGCCGGATTGCCAAATCATGGAGCGCCAAGCCGGTGTCGAGACGCGGTCAAGGCTGTCCGTCGCGCTGCCTCTGGCGCCGGCCGCGACGCTTCCAGGCCACGCCTTGACGGCGTCGAGCACGGGTGCAGCATGGACGGGATCGGCTCGCCGATCTCCTGGCCCATTGCGTCATAACGGCCGATGCAGCGCGGGCCGTGGAAGGTCGCCAGCGACCCGTCCGGATATTGCCTGACCTTGACGTTGGCCTTGACGAAGTGATGGCACCATGGGCTTTGCGGCAGTTGCAGCCTGAGTTTTCCGAAGCTGACGGTGTTGTCGCGGCTGACGACGCGCTGCTCCTCGATGCACAATATCTCGACCAGTTGATCGGCATCCGCGGTGGACGAAAGCGCTTTCGTCGACCGCTGCCGGTTTGGTGAAACGTGCGTTATGAACCGGCAGATAGGTCTCGAAGATGAAGCGGTTGGCCGCCTCCACATCGATGATGCCGGCGAGCTCGAGCTCTTTCGGCAACCGCTCCTGCGTGCCGAACATCCGTTCCGAGCGTCCCCGGCTTCGTGCGAATAGGCCGGGATGTGCTCGACGCCCAGCCGCTGAAGCGCCCGCCCGACCTGGGTCGGCCGACTCTTGTCGACCGCCTCGCCGGCCTTGAGCGTCACGAAATAGTGGCTGCCGCGGTCGGTATAGAGGCTCGACGGCAAGCCTTTGGCGACAAACGTCTCCATCAGCCCGCGAAAGCTCGAGGCCGTGCCCTCCTCCTCGACCAGGACTCTACAGGCCAGCGAGCAGCAGCGGGCCGACGTGCGCCGGCGCGTGAACTGTGGATCGGGCTGCGAAAGCGGCTCTTCAACAAGGCTTTGGCGCGGCTGATCTTGATCGATGGACGTCGACCAACACCAAGCTGACCAAACGCACCGGCTGGGCGCCGAAGGGCGAGCGCTACAGGACGCATGCGCCATTCGGCAAATGGCAGACGCAGACCTTCATCGCCGGGCTGCGATGCCACGGTCTCGTCGCGCCGAGGATCGTCAACGCGCCGATGAATGCTGCCATCTTCGAGCGCGTCGAAACTCAACTGGTGCAACAGCACCTCGGCTCCTGACTGGCCTCCACAACGACGCAAACATGCTTTGCCGCACCTCAGGATGATTGTGCAGTAAATCGGATGAATGGAACAGGTTGCGTCCGATCCAGCTCTGAAATTGAGACGGAATCCGCGCTTGTTTGCCGATGCCTATCACTAGGTCTCTTGCACTGAGAACTGCATCGTCCGTCCGCACGCGAAACTCGCCATCATAGCGTATTTCGCGCACGGTCCCGCCGGCCGCCGTCGCTTACTACGCCAGCCTCGGAATCAAAGTGCAGCGGGTGATGACCGACAACGGCTCCTGCTACCGATCACGGGCTTTCCGGGCAGCCTGCAAACGTCTCGGCCTGCGCCAGATCTTCACCAAGCCCTATACGCCCAGAACCAACGGAAAGGCCGAACGCTTCATTCAGACCAGCTTGCGCGAATGGGCCTATGCCCGCGCCTACAACACTTCCGATGAACGCAACCGAGCTGCCGCGATGGCTCCACCGCTATAACTGGCATAGACCTCATGGCAGTATCGGCTCAAAACCGCCCATCAGCCGACTCGGTCTGCCGGGAACAACCTATTGAGGCTCCACAGCTAGGTCACAGATCGACCCAAGGTCTAGGCTGGCGCATTCGCTGGCGAGAAAGCAGCGAACCATCGTGGCGAGTCGCCCAGGCGAACAAGATGTCGCGGACAATCTCGGCGATGGCGAGAAGGATGAGGAATATATCGGAATCCGCCGCCGCTACGGCTGCATGATCGACCTGCTGCAAACAGCCGGGCGCCGGCGAAGGGAATGAGAAGGCGGTGGGCCCCGAATGGGCGCAACGATGGAACAGATTTGGATTAGCACAACGAGCTGCTCTGCAGATCACCATAGCGGCCAGAGGCTTCTGAAGATGCTGCACATGAAGGCCTGACAGAAGACTGCACTCAATCACACGTCGAAAAGGGCCAGAAGCCTCTTGAATCACCCGCGGCAATCACAGAAGAGGGCTCGACAGCTAGATTGACAATCCCGGGTCGCGGTCGAACGCCCCTGCCCACACCGCTTCGTTGTCCAGATGCCCAGTCGAGACCGCGTACCTTCGAGGATCAGCGGGTTGAAGCCTATGCAACAAGATTTCCGTCATACCCTCTCCAGCGCCACCGCGATGCCTTGGCCGACCCCGATGCACATTGTGGCGAGGCCGTAGCGGCCGCCACGTTCGCGCAGTTCCAACGCGGCCGTGCCGGTGATGCGCGCCCCGGACATGCCGAGCGGGTGGCCGAGCGCGATGGCGCCGCCATTCGGGTTGACGTACTCCGCGTCGTCGGCGATGCCGAGCTGACGCAGCACGGCGATGCCTTGGGAGGCAAAGGCCTCGTTGAGCTCGATGACGTCGAATTGCTGCGGCGTCAGGCCGAGCCGGGCGCAGAGCTTCTGCGTCGCAGGTACAGGGCCGATGCCCATGATGCGCGGCGCTACACCGGCGGCGGCACCGCCGAGGATGCGGGCGATCGGCGTCAGCCCATATTTTTTCATGGCTGCTTCCGAGGCGACGATCAGCGCCGCCGCGCCGTCATTGACGCCTGACGCATTGCCGGCCGTGACCGTACCGCCTTGCCGGAACGGCGTCGGCAATTTGGCCAGCGCTTCGATCGTCGTGTCCGCGCGGGGATGCTCGTCCTTTGATACGCCCATCGGATCGCCCTTGCGCTGCGGGATTGTCACCGGCGTGATTTCCTTCGCCAGCCGGCCATTGGCTTGCGCCACCACCGCCTTGTGCTGGCTGCGCACGGCAAAGGCATCCTGGTCCGCGCGGGAGACGGCGAACTCTTCCGCGACGTTCTCGCCGGTCTCCGGCATCGAATCGATGCCATACTGCTTCTTCGTCAACGGATTGACGAAACGCCAGCCGATCGTTGTGTCGTGGATTTCGGCATTGCGCGAAAAGGCGGTCTCTGGCTTCGGCAGCACGAACGGAGCGCGGCTCATCGATTCGACGCCGCCTGATATCATCAGCTCCGCCTCGCCGGCCTTGATGGCGCGGGCAGCAATCATCACAGCATCCATGCCCGAACCGCAGAGACGGTTGACGGTCGAGCCGGAAATCTCTTTCGGCAGGCCGGCCAGCAGCAGGGCCATGCGCGCCACATTGCGATTGTCCTCACCGGCCTGGTTGGCGCAGCCATAGACGACATCGTCGATGGCGGCCCAGTCGATGCCGGGATTACGCTCGACCAGCGCCCTTAGAGGGATCGCGCCGAGATCGTCGGCACGGACCGCCGACAATGAACCGCCGAAGCGTCCGATCGGCGTGCGGATGTAGTCGCAAATATAGGCCTCGGCCATTATGCAGCCTTCTCTTTCCCGATCCCTTTTCGCGCGGCCTTGGTCCGGGCCTGCAGGTCACGCAATGTCTTCAGTTCGAGTTCGGTCGGCGCCGGCGTTTCCTCCAACGCGCCAGCGAATCTCACGGTCCAGCCGCAAGTTGCCTGCACCTCTTCACGGGAAACGCCGGGATGGAGCGACACCACTGTGAACTCCTTGCTAGCAGGGTCCGGCTTCCAGAGGGCGAGATCCGTGATCAGCAGCGTCGGCCCGGCGGTGTCGATGCCGAGACGTTGCCGGTGATCGCCGCCGTCGCCATGGCCGAAGGAGGTGAAGAAATCGATCTTCTCGACCATGCCGCGCTTGCTTTGCGCCATGCTGATGTAGATCTGCTTCGACGAGGTGGCGATCTCCGGCGCGCCGCCGCCGCCCGGAAGCCTTGTCTTGGGCTGGAAATAGTCGCCAATCACCGTTGTGTTGATGTTGCCGAACCTATCGAGCTGGGCAGCGCCGAGAAAGCCGATCGAGATGCGGCCGCCCTGCAGCCAGTAGCGGAACATCTCCGGCACCGAGACGGTGGTGACAGCGGTGTCGCACAGCTCACCGTCGCCGATCGACAGCGGTAAAACATCGGGCGCGGTGCCGATCGTGCCGCTCTCATAGATCAGCGTAATGTCGGGCGCATGCGTCAGCCGTGCAACGTTGCAGGCCGCCGACGGCGCGCCGATGCCGACGAAACAGACATCCTCGTTCTTCAACGCGCGGCTGGCGGCGATCATCATCATCTCGTTGGGCGTAAAGCCGAGGCTTTGACCTTTGCTCATGCCGCTGTCCTCAGATGTTCGACGCGAGTGGCGAAATCATCGGCGCTCTTTTCCAGCACGTTGCTTCGCATCCAATCCTCGAATCGGTCGCGGTCGGCGGCGATTTTGTCCCATTCGAGGTAGGCGGCATTGTCCCTGATATAATAGCCATGCGTATAGGACGGATGCGAGCCGCCGGGCACGACGGCTATTGCCGTGATTGTCCAGCTCGGCAACACCGTCAGATTGGGATGGAGATCGTCAAAACTGTCGACCACTTCCTCGACGCTTACCACGGCGCGCTTTGCCCCCAGGATGGCCTCCTTCTGGATGCCGATAATGCCTTCGACCAGCACATTGCCTTTCCTGTCCGCCTTCTGCGCATGAATGAAGGTGACGTCTGGACGGATGGCGGGGACGGCGGCAAGCACCTCTCCGGTGAACGGGCAGGTGACCGATCTGATGTTCGGATTGACCGCCGCCAGCCCGGCGCCGCGATAACCGCGGAATATGGCGCAAGGCAGGCCGGCAGCACCCGCCTCATAGGCACTGGCCATGCCGGCATGGCTGTGTTCCTCGATCTCCATCTTCCGCGGAAAGCCGTTCTCGATGGCGTCGCGGGCGCGCCGCAAAAGCCCGACGCCAGGATTGCCGATATAGGAAAAGACGATCTTCCTGGCCATGCCCATACCGATCATCTGGTCGTAAATAATATCCGGGGTCATGCGGATCAACGTCAAGTCGCGAAACCCCTTGCGTATGGCTTCGTGTGCTGCCGCCGTCGGAATCAGATGAGTGAACCCCTCGAAGGCAACCGCGTCGCCGTCGTGCAAATTCTCGGCTACGGCCTGGCTGAGCGGCAGGAAGCTGACCATCGCAGGAACTCCGAAAGTTCGCATTGCGAACAAATGTTTTGTATGGGATACTCTCTATGCTGGATTCTCGCGTCGTGTCAATCCTGGCGATACGCTGGTGTGCGGAGCCCACACATGGAAGACGAGGGAGCTACGCGTGACCATGTCGGTTCGCTTGAGCGCGGGCTTGCGGTCGTGGAGATACTCGCCCGGCATCCAGCCGGCATGACTCTGACCGAGATGGCCGAGGAAGCTGGGCTGACGCGTGCCGGCGCCCGCCGCTTCCTACTTACGCTGGTGACCGCCGGCCACGCGACGCAGTCCGGCCGCCTGTTCTCGCTCTCGCCGCGTCTGTTGACCGTCGCCCGTACCTGGCTGGACGGCTCATCGATATGGACCTTCGCAGCACCCATCCTGCGCGAAGTCGCGGCGCGATTGAACGAGGCCTGTTCGGCGGCGATCCTGTCGGGTGAGGACGTCGTCTATGTCGCGCGCGTTCCAGGCCGGCGCATCCTCAGCGTATCGCTGGAGATCGGCACCAGGCTGCCCGCATACTGCACGTCGATGGGACGTATCCTGCTTTCCGGGCTGCCGCCCGAGGATCTCGAGACATTCCTCGCAAAGGCGACGATCGACAGGAGGACGCCGAAAACGATTCTCGAAAGGGCGTTGCTTGCGGAGGCCATCCGGAAGGCGAGCGCGGACGGCTTCGCTATCGTCGACGAGGAGCTCGAGCTCGGCTTGCGCTCGATGGCCGTGCCGATTAACGACCGCACCGGTCGCATCGTGGCGGCAATCAACGTTTCGACCCAGTCGGCCCGCTTCACCGTCTCGGAAATGAGTGAAAAAATACTGCCGGTGCTGCTCGGCGCAAAACAGCGTATCGAGGAATTTTTCTTCGTCTAAACAGCTTTGGCGCCCACGGTTGTCGTTGAGCAGATGTCAGGGTTCCCACCTTGTGACGCTCTGTAACAGGCTGATCCGGATGCTCTCCGAGCGCAGAGTTAGAGTAAAATCCTCGCGGGCAAACTGAAGGACGTCAAGTCACCGGACATAACGCACTTGGTGGAATTTGGCTGTGAGCCCCAAAAGACCCGCTGCATGCCCTAAGCCAAACCATCACCTCCCAAAAGAATGGGAGAACCTTTTGCTGGATGCGGCCTCACCCGATTGGGAGCGGTTTACTCAATCGACGGTCCGCTGCACACGAAAACTTACCGGAAAGGGGCAACTGTCGATGGACGAAGGAGGGCGCAAATTCGGCTTTGCCCCTTGTAGAAGCTTGCTCGCTTTTCACGATGAAATCGTGCTTTCGGCCGGCTCGATGTCGCTCAGCCGCGATAGCCCGGCACGTTCGAGAATCCGGCTGACGGTGGCGGGCGAGACGCCGACCTCATGGGCGATGTGCTTGCCGGTCCAACGTCGCCGCCGCAACGCCACGATGCGCTCGGCGATCGACGCGCCGGTGAGCTGTGGCATATGGGCAGGCCGCGAGGAACGGTCGACCATGCCGGCGCGGCCTCCGTCTTATAGCGCTCGACCCAGCGTGTCACGATCTTTGCCGACACGCCATAGACGCGCGCCGCATGGGCTTTGGAAAAGCGCCTTCTATCACCGACAGCGCCATCTCCTCTCGACGCAGCGGTGTGAGACGGGCATTCTTGTGGATGTTGGACCCTCCGTTGGATGCTGAAGCGTGGTAACTCCAGTCTCCTCGGTCCGGGCCGAATGGACAACCTCCCGAAAGCTCACAACTAGGGCAGTCAGATCTGCGATCCACCCTGCCCGGCTTTCGACCGCAACGCCGAGCTCTATGTCGAAGCAGCCCGTCGGCGCGGCGGCGATCCTTTCATCGGGCGCAGGCTTGTCCGGCTGCTTGAAAGCGCCGGGTTCGCGGATGTCGACTCGGCACTGACGCAGTCATCCGGCCGACAAGGGGACGTCAAGCAGGTTCCGCGCGCTTACTTTCTCGGCAATCGCTAACGCACTGACGTCATCGGGCATTGCCACCGGCGACAAGGTTGGTTGCATCACAGCCGAGCTCGAGGCCTTGGCTGTGCGGGCTGATACTACAATGTCTTGCCCACGCATTTTCCAGGCTTGGAGTCGAAAGCCTGTGGGCGCTCAGTTCCGACCGACCAAGAGCGCGGCATAACCTGAGGGATCGTAGCTGACAGATTTTCCGCAATGAAACCAGCCCGAGGGGCCAGTTGCCTCCATCAACGGGACGCCATGCGGCCGCCTCAGAATGCTGGCAGCCTCTGGTCCAGAGAGCCGGCTAAATGGCGTCGAACGAACTTTGAGCATCACCGGCATGGCAGGGCGGCACAAAGCGATTTATCGCGCGTCAGCCGTTGCGAAAGGTGTAGCCATAGCCGTTGATCGCGGGCGCGCCGCCGAGATGCGCGTAGAGGACCCTCGATCCTTCTGGAAAGAAGCCTTTCTGGATGAGGTCGATCATCCCTTGCATCGATTTGCCCTCGTAAACGGGATCGGTAATCATGCCCTCGAGCCGCGCGCACAGGCGGATCGCTTCCTTGGTTTCCTCGGATGGAATGCCATAACGCGGGTACGCGTAGTCCTCGAGCAACACCACGTCATCCGCGACGATTTCCGTTCCGAGCTTGACGAGCATCGCCGTATGTCGGGCAATGCTAAGCACCTGCGCCTTTGTCTTTGCGGGAGTGGCAGAGGCATCGATACCGATCACGTTGCGCTGTCGACCGTCCTTGGCGAACCCGACGATCATGCCGGCATGCGTTGAACCGGTCACAGTGCAAACGACCATGTAGTCGAAGGCGAACCCAAGCTGTTTCTCCTGGGCGCGCACTTCCTCCGCGAACCCAACATAGCCGAGGCCTCCATTCGGATGAACAGACGCCCCGGCCGGTATCGCATAGGGCCTGCCGCCCCTTGCCTTGACCTCATAGAGCGCTTTTTCCCAACTATGGCGGATGCCGATGTCAAAGCCATCGTCGACCAGACGCACCTCCGCTCCCATGATGCGGCTCAAGAGAATGTTGCCAACGCGGTCGTAGACGACATCCTCATGTGGAACCCAGCTCTCCTGAACCAGGAGACATTTCATGCCGATCTTGGCGGCAACGGCGGCGACCATCCGCGTGTGGTTGGACTGCACGCCGCCGATAGTGACGAGCGTATCGGCATCCGACGCGATGACATCGGGGATGATATACTCGAGCTTGCGCAGCTTGTTGCCGCCGAATGCGAGACCAGAGTTGCAGTCCTCGCGCTTGGCGTAGATTTCCACCTTGCCGCCCAGATGCTTGCCGAGCCGGTCGAGCTTCTCGATAGGCGTGGGTCCGAAGGTGAGCGGATAACGTTCGAAGTTTTTCAGCATGCTTTCTCCGCAAAAAGTGATTCCAGCCTACACCAGCTCCCTCGGTCATGGCGTTCTTGTGTGAAGCCAGCCGTGTTCTGAGATGTTGCAAAAGAGCCTCATCATCATTGCCAGCGTCTCGTTCGATCGAGACGAAGCAACCCGCATGCCGGCGTGCTGCGACGGCTCATGTGCCTGGCCAACCTAAATAGCTGCACCGCTCCGCATTAGACGGCTCAGCATGTGGCCACCTCTGGCCACTTCAAGCGCACCAATTCTTGTCCATGGTTGATCCGGGTGGAGTGAATCTGAGTTTTGGTCTGTCAATGCGCCTCAACCGAGCGGCGACACGCCGCGATTGGAACGAGCTGCGGCGCATCTGAACATTCATTCCTCAACTCGTCATCTTGCGGCGGCTGGTTTCCAAGTGCGTCATGAAAGGCTTAGCCTTTTTGTCTGCTCTGCAAGCGCAGCGGGACCGCCGGATCAGAACGAGCACGCTGCCGAAATAAACCACCTGAAGCAGCAGCGAGCAGGCCAGCGTCGCGATGACTGCTAGAGGGATCGAATGCGAAGCTAAGTAAACAATCATGGCGTTGCCGCAAAGGACCAGCCCTAAGAGCCGGCAAAAGAGCATGAAGGGCAACTCCGTTCTCCTGGTTTTGTCTCGTCAAACCATGCTGCTCATGCTCCGATCTGGTCGGCCGCGACATGGGTCTGGCAGTTCTTTGGGCAGACGCGGCAACAGGCTCCACAACCAATGCATCGGCCGGCATGGTCGACGACCATGATCATGCGATTGAGCCCGCCATCGAAGTCGTCATCGCCCTCGCAGGCTCCGAGCATTTGACCGGCGTCATCGACGCCGTAAAGATGCATGACCTCGCGCGAGCAGACCTTAAAACAGCGGCCGCAGCCGATACAGATCTTGCCATCTATAGCGGTCAGATATTCCGGCACCCATGTGGAGCCGTCGCGGGTGATGAATGTGCTCGTCATCCTAATTTCTTCATTGTAGCGAGCTCTCTCCTGGCACCATCCAACTCGGCATAAACGGCGTGCGTTTTCTCTGCGACCTCCTCTATCTCAGTCCATTTGACTGGGAGACCCTCGGCAAGGTCGCGCAAGTTCGTTTTAGCGATTGCCGCGCGCAGCTGAAGCTTTCGGACTTTCTTCACCATCTCATCCAGGTTTGACATGATCCTTCCTCGAAATCGGTTTCTTCACGCCCACGCCACGTCGGCTATAGCTGCAGTCGCATCGTCGACCAGTTTCGTGCCGGCTTCCGCGAGTTTCCGGATAGTCTCGGCGCCGAACTGGTGGACGTCTCGACCAAACAACCAACTGCCGACCGTAAAAAGCACGCGCCCGTTGCCCATTGGTTTCATCTCTGTTGTTGGCGATGCCATCACGCCGGACCGCTCCTCGATCGCACGCCCCACTGCGGTGTAAGAGCCTCCACAGCGCGTCCGGATCCGGATCGCTAATGATCGGGTCTTCGGGCGCAGTTCCTTCGTGACCATGAAGTCGGCCAGCAGCTCGGGATTCCGATTTGCCTTCGCAGGACCCGGAGGACTCGTGGGCACGAACCAGCCGAACGAGGCAATCAACGGACGGGGTGGCCAGGGCTGCCGCCTTGTCCCCGTTGACAGCAGGCCTAGCGCTGCGGGAGACATTTCGTTTTCCTCAATTTCATTGCTCATCGAAAGACGATTTCCGCTTTCGGGTACGCGGACGTCTGGTCCGCTTGCGCAGCCGACGTCCGGCTTGGCCGGGCCGATTCCACGTAAATGCCGTCCTTTTGGCCGACCATGAGCAAGTCCTGGACTGTGACGTCTTCTACGACGGGCCAAATTCGCGTCGAACATCCCGCCCGCGGCGATCCGGTTGACGGTCACTAAGACCCGAGCCTTGACCTGCAGCGATCGATCCACCCTGTGCTGCATGGACACACTTACAGCGGGCACGCCGCAGAACTGGCGAATTGACCAGGGTTCCATTCCACATGTGATGCCTTTGCGATCTTTGCTCATCAGGCGATTGTGCTTTGATTTTTAGGAGCCTTGTTTTGCGGAACCACGCAAAGCTGCGCGTAGCAAGCCTTCTCACCCGTGTAGTTGGCCAGGGCTTGGAGCAATGGGGTAAGGTAATACTGTTTGATGTGGTCCGGCATCGTCTCCGGATCACCCAGAGATTTCAGTGCCACCTCGATCAACTCGATCGCGCGATCTTTGTTGCCGCTCTCGTAATAATATTGAGCGACCGGGACGTACCAACGGAATTTAAGGGGTCCGTCGCCTTGCGGAGGATTTAGTGTCAGGATCTGTTGCGAGAGCTTGTCGCCCATTGCAATGCGCTCAGCACGGGGTAGATGGGAGTTGTCCTTCGCGGGATCGAAGAGTTGGTTCAGGGCCATGACCATCCAAGACACGGCCTCGAACTTTTTGTCGATCGCGTCCTCGACTAACTGTCGCATAGCTGGCAAGCCGGTCTGCATGTCGCGCAGCTTGTGAAGCAGTAGGCCCACATGAGTTTCCCGGAACCCGATATAATCGGGCATCAATGCGAGGCCTTCGTCCATGGCCGAGAGTGCTGCCGTCCAATCCTCGGCCTGCATCGCCGGCTGAAGTTTGGCGTATATCGGCTTGGTCACCGATAGTTCGCGCGCTGTGCGTTGGTTCCTATCGGCGGCTTTGGGTTCATCGCTGCTGCGCCAGCTGCCGTTGAGAACATTCGGTAAAATGTCATCGAGTTCCGACGGGTGTCCGATGAAAGCGATGTGGCCGTCGCGATCGACCACGAACGAGGTGGGAATCCCGAGAGAAGAACTGGCTTCCATCCATAGTCTGTTCATTTCGCCTGTGTAATCGAACGCGATCCGATAATTCAGATTCGGGAACCTCTCGGTCAGCCACGCATCCAACTTGGTCCGCGCCTCGTCCGCCGTTGGAGCCTGTTCGCTAGCTGCGACTCCAACGACCTCAAACCCGCGGTCGTTATATTTCTCTTTCAGTTCCACCAAATGCGGCATGGCAGCCACACAGGGTCCGCACCAAGTCGCCCAGAATTCAACAAGGTACACCTTGCCGGGCTGAAAGTTGGCTAGGGGCTCGCCACGCAGCCAGTCGTCCACTTTGATCGGAGGAGCCGGGGACTCCATACGCAACACCATGTTGTTCTCCAAAGCTCCATTCCCCACGCCTTTTCTGGCGTTTATGCGCGAGTTGGCTTTTCTCTCAGAGACGGAATACACCGGTTAGGAAGACCATCGTTCGTCTTGCCGTTCGAAATGCGGTCAGCCCTCACCATTATTGCCGCATCTCAACCAGCAAAGGCCATGCCAGCGCGCTTAGCGCGCCGCAAGTGCATGATAGGGCTTGGAAAAAGGTCCAAGGGCACCGACACGGCCGGTTGTCTTGAACCCGACATGTTTTCTGCCGCTGTCGAGTTCTGGACACGCATCACTCATGCGTCAGTCGCCTCGGACAGCGAAGAGCTTGGCCATCTTGCGTACGGTGAGATTGGCACCGGCTCGTAAAGCAGGAGCACTTCGGCGCCCTCGAAAGTGCGCGGACGACTGGGTTCCCGCGTGCACCGAATGCCTCCCTCGGCCATGGCTGATCTTTTCTCCTAGACCCGAGTTGATAAGCCCAGCGCGTCGGGTGCGAGCCGGACACTGCGTATGCTGTTTCGCTGAACGCAGAACCAGCATTCGCGATCCGATTTTTCGCCACAGACCTTAGCTTACGAAGCAATGCAGGTTCCACCACTGCGGTGCTCGGCTTAGCATCTGCTCCGCTCGTGGGCGAAGCGGATGCCGCCGTCGCCATGAGGGGTAAGCCCGACGATGATGATGCGGCCCAGCCTGCTTTTCCCTGCTATTGCCGTCGAGGAGTCCCTGGATCTCGCCCGGCCCATGCGTATCAAGCGACATCCGGAAGTGACCCCTCGGTAAAACCGCCCCCCTTTGGTTGATGGAGTGTGGCTCGGTGCCGGAGTCCACAGGAGGGACCCGCGCGTAGCGGAGCGCCTCCACGCGGCTGGCGGAGCGGAGCGCGGGAGGTACCTGTGGGCCCCCGGGTGCCGGCACGCCGGGGCGCAAATCTGTCGGCTATCGTGCGTTATGAGCCTTCTCCAGGTTGAGGTTGGCTGAGTTGAAAATACCGGCACAGCGCTTCTCGCGCAGGCGGTAGCTGTCGCCGCGGATGGTGATGACATGGCTGTGATGGAGCAACCGGTCGAGGCTGGGGCCACGACCGGATCGCCGAACATCTCGCCCCATTCGCCGACGGACCGGTTCGAGGTGATGAGCAGACTGCCGCGCTCGTAACGTCTGGAGACGAGCTGGAAGAAACAGGTGCGCCGCGTTGGGGTCGAACGGCAAATACCCGAGTTCGTCGACGATCAGCAGCTTGGGCTTTGCATAGAACGCCAAGCGCTCTTCGAAGCGGCCCTCCTGATGAGCCTTGCCGAGGGCGGCGACCAAGGCCGGGGCGGCGACGAACAGCACCGAGTATCCTTCGCGGATGGCTTCGCGGCCGAGCGCAATGGCCAGAGGCGTCTTGCCCACACCGGGTGGACCGAGCAGCAGCAGCGTGTCGCCTTGCGCGATCCAGCGACAGACCGCCAGATCACGAATCTGCCCGGGATCGAGCGAGGGCTGGGCTGAGAAGTCGAAGCCGCTAAGATCGCGCACGGTGGGAAAATGGGCGATCTTGCTGGCCATCTCGATCCGGCGCTCCTCCTTGCGGGCGAGCGATCAACTGCTTTCCTCATGCCAAAGGCGGGTGCTTTGTGGAGAGCTTTGCTCCGTCTGCGGACGTGATCTCGCCGAACCTAGCGGCTCGCACTGCGGAGGGTCTGCGTCTCCATCCAACGCGATTGTCTCAGCTGCCGCCTAGGCGTCCGGCCAGTCCGCTGAATGAGCTTGTCCGGTTTGAGGACTCACAGATCCTCTGGTTAAAGATCAGCTGAGCAAAGCAAGCAATTCTCGCCCGGGCATAAGTATCCATTATTCCTTCGCGCGCGCAAGCGCTCGCATCATCGCTCACGGAGCTTACTTTCCGCTCCTTGAACCGGTTGCGGGTATTAGACAGATGGAGGCCGGCCACGACATAAGGATCAGGCGAAAGCGGAACGCACCATGGATTTTCCGACGTTTCCAAGACCGCGCTTGCCCTAGTCATTGGCCAGAGCGGGCGTGAACCTTGCCGCCTGGGTCAAAGCTGTCCAGAAGCGCGGCCGCCGCCGCGTATGGTGGTTTGCTAGCCTCGTAGACATAGCTCACAACCCGGATGCCAGGTGTTCATATCGTTTCCTGATGCTTGAGAATAGAATTGTCGGATTTGGCGTAGAACCCTAGCACGGGTCCGAGATCAAAGATCGTCCCCGGCGCAAGGCGCCGGACGGACGTGGGCCATGTTTCGGTTGAGACGCCATCGATGCCTCGCGCCAGCGTGCTGGCAAATCGGGGCGTCAGCGGTGCGAGTGTCTGCGCCAGGATCGCAGCGGCCGTAGCCTGAAGCGCGAGCGAAGTCCGGGTGCGGGCGGGATAGAGACGTCGCGCCGCTGCATAGTCTTGCGCCTGATGGTAGATCACGCAATCGCGCACGAAATCGCATGCCTGCGCGGCCGCGCGCCTAACCGAGAAGCCATCGTCCGAATAGGCGCGTTCGATCGCCGTGCGATGGATTTCTATCCGAGCAAAGAAGGCGCGGTCGGCCGGCGCCCAGTCGCCTGCGTCGGGCACACGGCCACCAAAGCCTTGCTTGATTTCTTGGTCCAGCCCTTCCAGCCAACTCAGCCAGACCCCTTGGAATATGTCTTTCTCAGTGCGGCGTAGAGCGTCCAGCGTGAAGTTCGTTCGCTCACCTTCCGGGCGTGTCAGGCCCAAATGTAGACGCACGATGTCGACTGTCTTCGGACCCAGAACCTCCTTGCCCCAGACCGCATGGCCGCGGCTGGTCGAGAACTTCTGGCCGCCCAGCAGGTAGAACTCGTTCAAATGATAGCGGATGCGTGACGTCCAGTGGGGGAACACCTCGGCATAAAGAGCGGGGTAGAGTAGCGCGTGGTAGAACGAATTGTCGAAACCGAAGAAATGCACAATCTGCCAGTCATTGCTGGGCAAGGCCGCATTCCAATCGCGACCCACCGAGCGAGCTAGCGCCTGGATTTTGTAAAGAAAACCAAACGCCATCTCCGGCCAGACCCAGATCACCTGCCCTGGGAAGCCTTCGGCCGGTATCCCCCAGTGCGAGGGGTGGGTAATGGGCACGGAAAAGTCGCCGCGTTGGCGTAGACGCGCGAACAGGTCCATGATCCGAACGGGGGCTCCCGACGCCTTTAAATGCCGGTCGATATTGTCGTAGCATCGTTCCAGCGCAAGTTCGGCACGGAGCACGGAGCCGACCACCGGCGCCTCGGCCGAATGACGTGACCGGGCTGCGCGCAAATCGTGGCATAGGTTCGGCGAGCCGCATTCCTCACAGATGTTGCCGCTAGTGGAGCCGCCGCAATCGGGGCAGAGGCCGCTTACATCCGGTTCGTAAAGGTAATCGCCTGTCACTGCATCAAAAAGCGCAGGGCTCTGGCGCAGATCTACCGCCGTGCTGCTCAGAAGACTACGGAAACACGCGGCCTGAAACTCTGCATAAGCGTCATCGCCCAACGTGGGTAGGAAGCTGTGGACGTCGCAGTCAAGAAGTGCAAGCGTGGTGCGAATCTCGTTCGCATAGTGGCGCGCCACCTTTGCAGGCGTCGATTCATCGGCATCAGCACGCGTGGCGACGTAGCTCTGGTAATCGTCGCTTCCAGTCAGGTGATAGGCTTCGGCCCCTTTCATGCGTAGGAAACGCGTGTAGACGTCGGCGCCAAGATGAGGGCCAGAAAGATGCCCTAGATGCAGATCGCCATTAGGCGTCGGAGGCGTGGAGAAGACGAAGATCGGCCGGCGGGGAGCCACGACCTTTGCAGCGGCATCGAGGGCAGCCTTGCCGTCACGCCAGTAGACATCGAGGAAATTTAGGTCTTCGTCCCCATCGTTGCGCAGCACATGCGCTTCAAAAGGGTGGAACAGAACGACATCGCCGGCCTCGACCGGGATTTCTCCAAGGTCGGTCCTGACCTTGCCCGCGCCAGACAGGACCACGAAGGCCTCGATTTCGTCGTGCCGATGGGGCTCCGATGTGACGCCCGGTCCAACCTTTCCGAATGAAAACCCCGTGCCAGCGCTTCCCGTTCCAAGCGTGGCCATGTCGATACCGAACGCCCGCGACAGCTCCGTTCGAGAAAACGTGGATTTGCGCATGACGAACCTCAGCTGTTGAAGCAGTGGTATCTTCGGCTGCCAACGCAACAGCCTCTGCTGCAAGTTGCGAAGAGAGGCGGTAGCTCGACCCGTTGGCGGCCCCGGCCAGAATAATCCGGCTCTGAACCCAGGGGGGCGACGACGGGTGCGCCAGTAGGGCTGTACGCGTCACAGAAGACCACCCGGCGACCACCTCACAATCGACATGCCCAAGCGTCGTAACGGGCTGCGGGTGATGCTCAATTAGCCGGCAATCAGAACCCATGCTCCCGCGCATTTTTTTGCGGTCGATCAGTTCCGTGTGCATGCCTCGTTTGGCACCGTGAGCTCAATCACGATAGAAAATTCCATTTGGGGGCTTGAGTTTGTTGAGATCGGCCACTTTGCCCTCGGGAGGGTTGAGGGCGCGCTTAAGCACGTTATATTCAGCGCGGGTCGGTCCACCGGTTGAAGCACGCTGGAACACCAAGTAGAGTGTCCGCCGCGAACGATTGCTTTTGTTCGGTTTTGAGTAATGTGGTGCGTAATCGTCGAAGATGAAGATGTCGCCAGCCTTCCATACTACGGGTTCCCAGGAAAACATTTCGGCGACTTCAGGATCGATCACCCCGCCGGCATCCATGGGAAATACCCCCTTTTTGTGGTTGCCGGGGCTGAAGAAAAGCCCGCCGTTGTCCGGGTCGGAGTCGTCAATGCCAATCGCAACGACCGCATGGACCATCCGGTCGGGCAGTCTGTGTGGAATGTGGTAAATGTCCTGATGCGGGCGATAGCCGCCGCTGTCGGGATAGTGGAAAATCAGCAACTCCTTGAGCCTGCGCGACTCTTCGCCAAGCAAATCCTCGACCGCAGACTGTATGCGCCGATCTTCTAGGAGCAAACGACGCAATGGATCATGGAAGTCCAGAAAATTCTCGACCTTAGAGGTGATCTTTCGATTGTCCGTCGTTTTCTCGAACCACATGAGCCATTTATCATCGCTGACATTCCAGCGTGATACATCTTCAACAAAGCTGGAGATGCGTTCCAGAGCTGCGGGATCGAAGAACCTTTCGAGCCTGACATATCCGTTTTTCTGCCACTTTTCTCTTTGTGCATCAGTCAACATGCGAAAAGCCTCCTGTTGGAAAGACTGGTTGGTCGAACATTCCGGTTAGGGCAATCGGGCGCTGGTCAGGTTGTGGGCCGACGGAAACAGTACTCCACGGCATATCGGACGACGCTAAGTGCGTCTCGCTCTCCGGCCTCCGTTGCAGTGAAGGCGGAATCATTCCTTGGATGCCACCGCCAATGATCAGTAGTCGGCCGGTCATATCCCGCTGCCCATTTCTTCTGCGACGGTGTCGGACCAGCTCTCGACAGAGGAAGGGCTGATGAAGCCGGGATGCTCGGGGTTGGCGCGCGGCGCGCGCCCCAGAAGGCTGTCGAGGATGCGACGCGCTCGCCAGGCCAGCAGGCTTAGATTCGGGTCAGCCAGCCCACGCTGTCCTAGGCTCGCGTTCTGTACGAAGATGCGTCTGTCACGCGGTCCGTCCCAGCACACCGAAAAATCTTCGCGAATAGCCAATTCGTTGTCGATCTTTTCCAGCCGGTCCGCCATCGGTTCCAAGAAGCCTGGCACCGCGTTCTCGTAACCGGTGGCCAGGATGACGATGTCGGCCGTGACTTCTTCGACCTCCTCCATGCCGTGCTGCAGGGTGAGTCTGTGGCCCGCGCCGGCGTTGATGCAGTGCGAGACGGTGCAGCCCGGCCGCAGTTTGATTTCGCATCGGTTTGGCTCTAGAAACGCGTGGCGGTATAGCGCCTGATAGATCGCGCGCAACGTGCTTTCCGAAATGCCGTCCGAAGCAAGCACGAAACGCCGCAGGAACAGCTTGCGCTGCGACTCGCTCATTGCCGCGAAACGATCCGAGAAGCAGGGCATGAACAACTCGTTTGTGAACGGGCTGTTGTCGATCGGCAGGTAGTTTTCGCGATGCGAAACCCAAGTGATCGATCGAGGCCGCCGGCCTTTCGTCCGCCCAACAAGGTGCAACAGCACCTCGGCTCCGGACTGTCCCCCACCGACCACGCAGACATGGTTTTTGTGCACCTCAGGATGAATGTGCAGCAATTCAGATGAGTGGAACAGGTTGCGTCCAGTCCAGCCCTGAAACTGAGGCGGAATATGCGCCTGCTTGCCAATACCGACCACGACGTTTCTGGAGCCGAGAACCGCGTTATCGGTGTGCACCCGAAACTCGCCGTCAAAGCGGATTTCGCGCACCGCTTCGCCGCCGCGGACAAGCGGGTTCCTGTGGAAGGCCCAGTTCAGGTATTGCTCGAACTCAGTTCTGAGCACAGCCTCGAACTGTGCATTCAGGAAGTGGTACAGACGCCCGTTCT
Organism: Mesorhizobium sp. M5C.F.Ca.IN.020.29.1.1; assembly: GCF_003997375.1. NCBI lineage: Bacteria > Pseudomonadati > Pseudomonadota > Alphaproteobacteria > Hyphomicrobiales > Phyllobacteriaceae > Mesorhizobium > Mesorhizobium sp. M5C.F.Ca.IN.020.29.1.1. Next base: position 19,892 of record NZ_RZSW01000022.1, read on the forward strand.
CGTGCAAGTAGTTTACGAAAGTGTAGGCTGATCGCGGATTCACCAGCGTGACCAGATCCTTGAAGTGGCTGACCTGGAGCTCCGAGGAATCGAATGCGCTGCCTGGGTGCCAGCGGAAGTCGACTTGCCGATCCAAGAACAGTGCCCCTTGCCCAATTTGCTCGTGTATCTGACACGCAAGACTCAAATTGGACGGCCCAGCACCCACTCCAATGCAAGAGAGCTCCACTTATCTTGCTCCTATAGGTGCTTCCAAATTAGGCTACGTTCGCGGGGAATATCGGCTATGGCCATAGGCTTCACGCTCCACCCGGGCATTCTCGACTTCGGTGCCGCTGGATTTGCTAGATTTTGTCCCCGCTTTCGTGTGGTCGGTTGTGAAGCCCATGGATCCCAGCCAAGTGATGAGATCGACACTCATTTCGGCGACTTGTGGGGCGTGGGCGGGATCGACGTATCTCCGCCCGCTTCCATGGTCGCGTCTCTTTCAGCGAGATGCTTTCCAACCTTATTCCGTGTTTTAATCGGGCGCAGTCGCCTGCCTCCAACACGATGCGCCGACCTTTGACCGGCTTGGGGATCAGCGAGGGCACAGTCTCGAATGCGGCGACAGCATTTTTCCGTGAGCCTGACCATAGGAGGACATCCGCTGATGTGTTCGGAAGATCCCCTGCATTGAACGTGCCAGACGGAAATTATCATGAAAGCAATGGTTAGCGGGTTTGTGATCCTGTCGGGTATCCGACAATGAGGGGGAAACATTGCGCCGGCGGCCGATTTGCGCGTCGCCGTCCTCTTGCCGATAGTCGATAAAAATAGGGCAGCTCCGCATCGGAATTTTCTCTTAGGACGGCCAGCAACCCAGGTTTATGGACTGTGGCGCGGAAAGAGGCTCTTGCCACCTTCTCTCGGCGCGAATCTGAAACGACGACTTCGGAAGCCGGGGCCTCCAGTAGGTCTCTCCCGTCTTCTTGCGGAAGATGGAGGCGAGATCCGGATACTTCTTCACATCACTTGAGACGCAGAATCCAGCTAAAGACGGCCACACAGCTATGTGAGGCCGTGTGCCCCAGCACCACAAGCCTGACAGTGCTCGCGACCGGCGAGACCCATTCGGTCCGCAGCTTTGTCGAGGCTGCCTTCAGGCCTTCAGGCGGGTCGGGAAGGAGATATTCTGGGAAGGCGAAGGTGTTGACGAGTTGGGCCGCGAACGCAGGAATAACCAGGCGCTGATCCAAATAGACAAACGTTGTTTCGGGCCGATCGGGGTTGACCTGCTGATCGGTGATGCCTCCAAGGCGGCCATCAAGCTCGATTGGAAGCCGACGAGCTCGCCTCGTAAATGATCGAGGGCAACTCCCGCGCGTACGGGATCACGCTCGCGTGACGCGAAAAACGCAATGATTTCGCCGGACATTTGCAGTCCAAAGCAGCATTCGCCGGCCCGCCTCTCTCAGGGGGTCGACCGGCACCCAGTCAACACCCGGTCGTTCGGATCGGCAAATTCACACATCCTACAGAGCAGAAAACCATCCGCTCCGTTCATGCGATCGACGATTTCGCAAAAACTGGGCTTTTAAAGAGATCGCCGTATTCGTCGCATAGAAGGTTGCCCAGTACGTGACGCCGCTCAAAATCCATGGAGCAGAGAGTAACCTCGCCGTTTGGAAGGAGAACATTCCGATACTGTCGTTCGTCCACGCATATCAGCGCTCCAACGACTGGCTGCCGTGGTTTTACAATCTTAGGATCTACGCTTCCACCCCTGCTGCTCACCGGTCGCGCGCGAATTAGGGCTTCGGCAGGGATAATGTCCGCGATATCGGGATGGGCCTCGCCCAAAACCACAAATCGAATTGATGGGATGTCGGCGTCGACGAGTTGACCAACCAAATCGCGATACTTGTCTCCGACAAGGTGGCTATTCATGTAGGCGCCATCATCAAAAACATGAACCACGAATACCCCCAACCGCAGCGCCTGCAAGCGTTGTAGATCCCGCCCCTTCATTCCCACAAGCCTCGTGAAAATCCTGATGCCGTGGCCTTTGGCGGAAGCGTGCTCGACCATTTCGGTGCAATCCGGATTGAGCCATGGCTCAGAATACCCCGCAAAACTAATGTCGACGGAGGTTGGTACGCGCGCCAGACAGCGCTTGAAATCTCCAAGACTAAGATGCTTCGTATCAGATAATTTTCTTTGCCGGTCAGCGAACTTGTCCTGCGGACAATATGAACATCCCACGATGCATCCTGTGGTCGTCGTTATCTCTAAAACTCTGCCGGCTGGGATAGCAGAGCGCAGTTCCGGTAAAATCATTCGTTAGGACTCCCACTCGTCTGATCATGCAGAAGGTCCAGCATGGTGTCTTTGGCTTCATGACACCGGCGGTCAGTACGTTCCGAATGAACCCAGCCATCTCCGCCTGGGCAGCAGTCAACAGCCGGCTTCCTCAATCTGCCGAGCGAACTATCAACGAACTTTGGGCGCATCGGCGCGGCAGGGCGGCGCAACCGCAATGTCGCGTGTCAGCCATTGCCAAAGGTGTAGCCGTGACCGTTGAGCGGGCGCGCCGCCGAGATGGCGTAGCAGACACTATTGCCGCATCTCCAGCAAAGGCCGTGCCAGCGCTTAGCCGCAACAATTGCATGAATAAGCTTCGAGAATCCTCACGCCCAAGGCGGCCGGTTGTTTTGGACCAGACATGTTTTGTCGCTGTTCAGCTTTTGGACATGCATCACTTATAGTCAGACGCTCGAGGACAGAGTTGGCTGTCTCCCCTGCGGTAATGTTGGCGTCGGCTCATCATCTAGCATTATTTCAGTGCCGGCTGTGTGCGCGGAAGATCTACACGACCTGACCGCCGCGTGCAGCGATTGCCTGCCGGCTCATAGCTGATCTTTTCTCCTGAAGCCGGCGATGAGGCCAGGCCGTCGAGTGCGTGCTGCCGGATGCTGCGTATGCTGTTTCGCTAGACGGCGGATACCGCGCCACCTCCATATTTTCGCGATAGAGGTTTGGTGGCGTCGCAGGCCTTCCTGCTACACCCCTTGTTGGCACGGTGGATTTACGCGCCGGCCCGCATCGCGACGGGTACCATGGGCTACAAGCACCGAGCCGCCCACCTCGCGAGGGCGGCCGAAACGCTCACCTCATGCGCAACCTGGTTAAGAAGCTGGCGCAAACGGGGCCGAGCGAGGCGGAACTCGAGCGGACCAAGATGAACGCTCAGAGACGGCCCTCGTCGAGAAAACCCGTGTCTGGCCGAGATCGGGCAAGGGCCGGTAGCCAAGGCTACCAAGCCGTAGCGAAGCCCGTGATCACGCTTTAGGCAACGAATAACGATAATGGAAAAATCTGCGCGAAACGGTCGCACCGGTATTGACATTAATTGACACACCCCGCGAACACTTGCATAAGCCACATAGCGGTAGTGACTAGGTGCATGCCGCACCCAATTTTTTCCCTAGGGGCGAGGTCTGATCTATGGCGGCACTGGCGAACTTCAGACCAGTTGATTCCGGCCAACACGACAAGGACGAACTCCGCGAGATTGTCCGTGAGCGCTCTTTTCGATTCGGACGCTACACGCTCTCGTCGGGCGTAGAGAGCGACATCTATTTCAATATGAAGCCTACCATGATGGTGGCGCGAGGCGCGCAACTTGCCGCTCTTGAGTTCCTAAAAATAGCTGAGCAAGTGAAAGCAGAGTACGTCGGCGGCCTTGAAATGGGAGCGGTCCCCGTAATCGGATCGATGGCGGCTGTCAGCTCGGTGATGAACAAACCCATAAACACGATCTTCGTTCGCAAGGCTTCAAAGCCCCATGGCACAAGGGACGTAATTGAAGGTCTTGGGCCTAAAGAAGATCTCGAGGGAAAAGTGGTCCTGATCGTTGACGACGTTGCCACAAGCGGCAAGTCGATATTGAAGGCGATTGAAGAGGTTCGCCGCGTCGGCGGCATTGTGGGTGACGCTGCTTGCCTTGTGGACCGTGACGAGGGAGCTACGGCGCTGCTAGCCCAACATGGCGTCACGCTGCACTCCGTACTGCATGCGAGCGAATTTGTGGAACGCCACTGACAATCTCATACAACGTCTTCCGGCGACCTAGCCTTAGAGGACATTCCGCCGCTTTGCAGCGAGTGCAGGCGCCTCGCGAGTGAGAGCGATTGCCCTTGCCCATCCTCCCTGCTTTTGGTGCAACATATGCTCGCTGCCGTTCACCAGCGGCTTGACGCCGTTGACTACCTCTCAGAGCAAGGCGCCATAAGACTGAAGGCTTTCACCGATTATCTGGCGGCGGTCGTTCGAATAGCTTCAGAGAGCGGCGACGCGGCACCCTGGATTGATCTAGCAACCCGGTTTAGCGCTCTTTTCGGTCCCGACGAGGTTGCCCATTAACGCTTATCGCATTTTCGTGGAACGAGCAGCCTCGTCGGCAATGCGTCATCGATCGCCAGCGGCGTGCCGGCGCATGGACCGAGGATGCGGGCAGATGGATGCTCGCGGCAGTGACCATTCCACACCGCGGGCCGGGCAGGATCAGGTCAGGCATCCACGGGGCTGGCCCTTCGCGGCAGCATGGTAGGCCAGATATTTTCGCTTCATCGAAATGCGGTCGGCCACGTGTTTGGCATCATGCCAGACGCCCCAAATGAAGCTGGATCCTCTTTGCGACTGCCAAGGTAAACCCAGGAAATAGAGCCCGGGCTCGCTCGAGACGCCACGGTGGTGCCTTGGCCGGCCCTTCTCGTCGAAGGCGTCGACCTTCAGCCAGCTGTAGTCGACAGCAAAGCCTGTCGCCCAGACGATCGCCGCTATCCCGGCCTCGGACAGGTCGAGCTCGCGGATCGGATTGGTCACGCATTCCGGATCCGGGTGGATCCGACGGGCCGCGGGCTCTTCCGAGAGGTCGAGACGGTCGCGAGCGACATAGGCGTCGGCTTCATCCAGCAGCGACATCAAGCTTGCGTCGCCACGGGCAATGTTTTTCGCCAGATCGGGCGCGAAGCTCATCACGCCGTCCTGGTACGGCTTGTCATACCGAGGAGCGTAAGCCCCTGCGCGGCCAGACGACGGAAATCGATCGTCTCGCCGCCGCGCGCGCCGCTCACCGCGACCGTGACGTGTTCGGTGCCGGATCCCGGGGTCTCGGCGTCCCACTTGCCGAGGACGCCCAGCCACCAGCAGACGTCGCGCCCGCGATAGGCCCGCGGCGGGCGATCGTGAGGGCCCACCGAAAGGTAGACGCGCTTGCCAGCGCGCTGGCGTCGTCCGCGATCTGCACACCCGAGGATCCCGCGCCGACCACCAGCACCGCGCCTTTCGGCAGTTGCTCAGGGTTGCGGTACGCGCTGGAATGGATTTGCAGCATGCCCGCATCCCCAGGGACGACGGGCGGAATGACGGGGATCTGGAAAGGTCCGGTCGCGGCGACGATGCTGTTGGCTTCGACCACGCCGTCCGACGTCTCGACGCGGAATCCGGGCCGCCCGACATTTCTTTGCCCGAGCTTGACCTCCACGCCGCAGCGGATCGGCACATTGATTTGCTTTGCATAAGCGACAAAATAGTCGGCGACCTCCTCCTTGGAGGCAAAGTCATCGGGACCGGTCCGCGGAAACTCCATGCCCGGGAACCGGTCATGCCAGGCCGGGCCATTGGCAACGAGGGAGTCCCACCGCTGCGAGCGCCAGCGTTCGGCAATCCGGCCGCGTTCAAGAATTAGATGAGGCACCCCGCACTTGCTCAGGTGCTCGCTCATAGCCACTCCCGCTTGGCCGCCGCCAACGACAAGCGTCTCCACTTTTTCAAGTGTCATGTGTGGATGCCCCCGTTGATGCAAGGGGATTTTGAACGTCGAGGGCATGTGATCGGGTGCGGTCATGTGTCAGGCCTCGCAGTTGCGGCGCGCTTCACATGACCGCGGGCCGGTATGGAGATGCGCGGACCAGGTGCGGATCAGATTTGCGAGCTCGTGGCTCCATACACTTGACTGCTTTCCCTGGTCCCGATCGTGTCGATCATTTGCCCTTACTGTTCACTGCCCTCCTCACATCCCGACGGACCGGCGAGCGACGGCTCGATCGTCGATCAAGCTGATGCCACCGCCGGATCCCGGTAGTTCTCCCTCTTCGTCAGCATGGCCCATGCCGACCGCGCCATCTTGTTGGCCAGTGCGATGGCAACCAGCATAGGCGGTTTGCGCGCCAGCATGCGCGCCAGCCACGATCCTTCAGGCGGGCCCTTCCGAGCCGCCCATCGGACAACCGCCATCGCCCCGACGATTAGTAGGCGCCGAATGTCACGCTGCCCCATCTTCGAGGTTCGACCCAGCTTCTGTTTTCCGCCCGTAGATTTCTGCAGAGGCACGAGCCCAAGCCAGGCGGCGAAGTCGCGGCCACGTCGAAAGGTCTCGAGCGGCGGCGCATACGTCTCGATCGCTATGGCGGTGATGGGTCCGATCCCCGGCATGGTTTGCAAGCGCGCCGTCGTCTCGCTCCGCGCGGCCTCGCGATGGAGGGTCTTCTCGAGCTCGGCGATCTTCTCGCTGTAGATGGCGATCTGCTGGAGGTAGAGACGACCAACGTCGCGGACGATCGGCTGGATGAGGCTTTCCTCGTCTTCGATTGCATCCGCAAGGCGCTTCACATGGGCCGGGCCCTGTGGGGCGACGACCCCGTGCTCGGCGATGTCCCCGCGCAGGGCGTTTATCAGCTGCGTGCGCTGGCGCACCAGGAGGTCGCGCGTGCGGAAGATCATCGACCGCGCCTGTTGCTCCTCGGTTTTGACAGCCACGAAGCGCATTGTCGGCCTGGAGGCTGCTTCCGCGATCGCCTCCGCGTCAGCCGCGTCGTTCTTCTCTGGTTGCCGCCCTCGATGCAAGAGCCTTCCAACCTGATGTGCCCGGTGATCGAGTGCGTTCTTCTCTCAGGCCTTTTCCTTGCGGCCTTTCAAGAAGCCGCGGGCCGGTATGGTGATCTG